>JBIIEK010000172.1:0-6531 GCA_044237895.1 Bdellovibrionota bacterium | reverse complement strand
CCGCCGGCCCTCCAACGAACCCGCGACATTTGTACCTGGAGGGCCGGCCGCCTCGCCGGCTTGCCGCGACCCGCGACATCAATTACGTCGAAACATTTGTACCTGCAGCCGCGCCGCCTCTGTTCCTAGGATGCCTCTCGAGCTCTCTTTCTCATTAAGTAACTGAACGACCCGTATGAAACGAGGAAGCCGGTAGCCGCGCCTCCGATATGAGCCGTTGAGCTCACCTGAGGAACCATCATGTCAAAGAGTGCTTGCAATACCACTATCTGCATCATTGAGGAGAGCTGCGCTTTGGCCGCGAGGTTTCCAGAGCGCTGGTAGGCAAGGAGCGCGATCGCCGCTTGCGCGCCAACAAGCCCGAGCACACTCGCTGAAGCGCCCACCATGATGACCGGATAGGGATCGGGCATAAGGATTGACGCGATCCAAGCGATCAACATTCCGCTGGCCCCACAGAGCAGATAGAGGCCGATATAGCGCCAAAAACCTACCATGGTCTCCACAAAGGGGCCGAGGATCCAGAGCCCCATCATATTGAAAAGTAGGTGCATGAATCCCCAGTGGAGAAATTGCGCGGTAAAGATACGCCACCATTCACCCTCAGAGAGGAGCGGTGAAAAAGCGGCTCCCAGCTTGATGAAAACCTCCGGGTCGTTTGTCGCTCCGCAGAAGTACTGAGCTCCGAAAGCTCCGCAATTCAGGGCTATAAGGAGCTTGGTCGCCGGGCTCGGAAGGGGCTCCCCGCGGGCTTGTTTACGGGTCCCTGCCTTAATCGCGATCATGTAGGTGATCACGACTCCCATCGCGATAAAGCCAGATTCTTCAGGCAGTAAGAGCCAGGCCGTGCCACACACCACTAAAGCCAGAAGATTGGCCCACCGAATCCATCGTGGAATTTGAGATTTGAATCTCATGATGTTGTACAGATCGCCCGACAGGTTAAGAACGGCGACGATAAGGAGGATGTGATTGATGTCCATGCCAGACCATAAAGAGTACCCTTCTGGTCTAGATCGGGCAATGACTGCGGTCGACCAAAAGGCCAATAAAATCATTGTGCAATTCGGCGCTCCGCGTGTAAAAGATGTGAATGTTTGCGGTGATGTGCAAGGTCATTTGAAAACCATCGTCGTCGCTTCTAGATCAGGTGAATCATGACCCATAATCTCTTCAACACACTGCAAGAATTCGAAACAGGTTCTGGAAAGAGAGCTCGTTATTACTCTCTTCCCGCTCTTGAGAAAGCTGGTTTGGGAGCTATCTCTAAATTGCCGGTCTCGATCCGAATCGTGCTTGAATCGGTTCTTCGAAACTGTGACGGTGAGCGCGTTGAGGAGCGAAATGTTCGTGAACTCGCTGCATGGAAGCCGCAAGGTGAGCGTACCTCGGAGGTGCCGTTCGTCGTCGCGCGAGTTCTGCTCCAAGACTTTACGGGTGTACCGCTCGGCGTAGATCTCGCTGCGATGCGGGCTGCGGTCAAGCGACTCTCTAAGTCGCCTGGCATGATCGAGCCTCTTGTACCGGTAGACCTCGTTATCGATCACTCAGTCCAAGTTGATTTTTCGAATCGCTCCAATGCTCTTCAACTTAATATGGAGACTGAATTCGAGCGTAATGAATCTCGGTATCAGTTTCTGAAGTGGTGCAAGCAGGCCTTTAATTCTTTCAGTGTCGTCCCACCAGGGTTTGGAATCTGTCATCAAGTAAACCTAGAATATCTTGCCCAAGGAACCTTAGAGCGTGAGGGAACCTATTTCCCAGATACGCTAGTGGGAACCGATTCCCACACCACCATGATCAATGGCCTCGGAGTCGTGGGCTGGGGAGTCGGTGGTATTGAGGCGGAAGCTGCTATGCTTGGGCAGCCTGTGTATTTTCTAACCCCTGATGTCGTCGGCTTCAACTTGGATGGAAAGCTCGCTCCAGGCGTGACGGCTACAGATCTGGTGCTCCATATTACCAATGTGCTTCGCAAGGCCAAGGTAGTTGGAAAGTTCGTGGAATTCTTTGGCGAAGGCGCTCACGCTATTCCAGTAACCGATCGTGCGACGATCGCCAATATGGCTCCGGAGTACGGTGCGACGATGGGGTTCTTCCCGGTTGATGAGCGAACGTGTGAGTACCTCTTGGCTACGGGCCGCTCAAAGGAGCGTGTGGATACCTTCCGCAATTACTACAAAGCTCAGGGTCTCTTCGGTATTCCAAAGAAAGGAGAGGTTGAATATTCACAAATTCTTGAGCTTGACCTTTCAACCGTGAAGCCAAGTGTGGCGGGTCCGAAAAGACCTCAAGACAAGATCGCGCTTGGTGATGTGAAAAAGGCCTTCAAAGACCTCCTTATTCAGGGGCTCGCTGAAGGTGGATATGGAAAAACCCCTGCGGATTTTGAAAAGAAGGTGCAGGTATCTGTTCCGGTCGCGGGAGTTGGTAGTGAAGCTAACGGCGCTCTCAACGTTAGCGTGGGACACGGAGAGGTGTTTATTGCATCGATCACGTCATGCACAAACACCTCCAATCCAAGCGTGATGCTTGCGGCAGGTATTCTGGCGAAGAAGGCGGTCGAAAAAGGTCTGAAGGTTAAGCCGTTTGTAAAGGCCTCGCTGGCACCGGGATCAAGGGCCGTCACTGAGTATCTTACGAAGACAGGATTGCAGCCCTATCTCGACAAGCTTGGCTTTAATGTTGTGGGATACGGGTGCACCACCTGTATCGGAAACTCGGGACCTCTCGACCCAAAAGTTGAGGAGTGTATCACGAAGAACGATCTGGTTGGTGCCGCGGTTCTCTCGGGGAATCGAAACTTCGAGGCTAGGGTTCACCAGAATATCAAAGCGAATTTCTTGATGAGCCCTCCGCTTGTTGTGGCGTTTGCTCTTTCGGGCTCGGTGAACATCGATCTTGCGACGGAGCCCCTCGGGGTCGATTCTGCAGGGGCGTCTGTTTTCTTGAAGGATATCTGGCCCTCTGCCGAGGAGATCTCATCGCTTATGCCTCAGGCCTTTAATCCTGAGATGTACCAGCGGTTGTACGGCAACGTCACCGCTGAAAACCCGCTTTGGGATACGATTCCATCGAGCACGGGCGTTGTCTACGAGTGGGATTCCTCATCTACCTATATACAAGAGCCCCCGTTTTTTGAAGGCTTTTCGCTTACGCCGAAGGCTGTACAGCCTATCGCGAAGGCTCGAGCGCTCGCTATCTTCGGAGATTCCGTGACAACGGACCACATTAGTCCGGCTGGTTCAATTAAGAAGGACTCTCCTGCAGGAAGATACCTCATTAGTCGAGGTGTGGATGTGAAGGACTTTAACAGCTACGGAGCGCGTCGAGGAACTCACGATGTGATGGTCCGTGGAACCTTCGCGAACGTGCGTATAAAGAATCTTATGGTTCCTGGAGTTGAAGGTGGAGTCACGGTCCATCAGCCTAGTGGCGAGACCCTTGCGATCTTCGATGCCGCTGAGAAGTATGCTCAAACTAAGACTCCGCTTATCGTATTTGCTGGGCAGGAGTACGGCACCGGAAGCTCTCGAGATTGGGCAGCGAAGGGCACAAGTCTTCTTGGCGTCAAGGCGGTGGTAGCGGAGAGCTTTGAGCGAATTCACCGAAGCAACCTAATCGGTATGGGGGTGTTGCCGTTCCAGTTCCTGAACGGTCAGACCGCTAAGTCACTCCAGCTCAAAGGAGACGAGATCTTCACGATACGAGGGGTTGAGGATGCGGCGAGTATTAAACCTGGCAAAGAGGTTGTGCTTGTAGCTGATAGGTCTGATGGATCGACACTTGAAGTACCGCTTCGTTTAAGGATCGATACGAACATCGAGGTCGAGTACTATAAGCACGGGGGAATCTTACCGTACGTGTTGCGCCAGCTTGTCTCGAAGAGTTAATGCCTGTTGTGCGGCGAGTGAAATGACGAGCGCGCGACGGGCCGTGCCCAACCCCCTGTAATCGCATGCGGCATAGAGCTCGAAAAATAAAGAAAAACGCTCTGACCTCTGTAGTTTAACCGCTAATCCGTCGATACAAGGATCGGACAAGGAGAGCCTACGCCAAGCAGGGGCCCCGCCGCATTCTACGAGGGATGAATGGAGACCGTTCTCGTACTTGAAGACGACAAGCCGCTTCGCGAGGTTTTGTGCAACGTTCTAGAGACCGCAGGGTTTCTCATCCTTCAATCCTCCTCGGCCGAAGAGGCCCTTCCGCTGATCGAAACTAAGCAGATAGATTGCATCCTCTCCGATTTTAAGCTCGGAGGAATGAGTGGCATTGAGCTTGTAAAGAAAGTGCGAGAGCTAAAGCCTCATATACCTTGTGTTATCATGACGGCTTTCGGTTCAATTGATGTTGCCGTGGAGGCGATGAAATCAGGGGCCAACGATTTCGTCGCGAAGCCGTTCGAGCCGGCGGGTCTCGCTCGGATGATTCGCGAAGTTTTAAAACATAAACGGATCGTTGACCGAGATGCGCTCGATAGAGGTAAGAAGCCGCGTGGCTTTTTGACGATTTCAGCATCCTGCGAGAAGATCCTTGCGCAAGCTCGACACGTCGCTCGGGTGGATAGTTCTGTGCTCATTCAGGGTGAGAGTGGTACGGGAAAAGAGGTGCTCGCCCGTTATCTCCATGAGCACAGTGAACGACACGCTGAGCCCTTCATTGCGGTAAATTGCGCTGCGATACCACCGGATCTTCTCGAAAGCGAATTTTTTGGGCATGAAGCGGGAGCCTTCACAGGCGCGACGCAGTCTCGCGTAGGGGTTCTCGAGCTAGCATCGAAGGGCACCGTATTTCTTGATGAGGTGGGGGATATGCCGCCGCACCTTCAAGTTAAACTTCTTAGAGCGCTGCAGGAACACGAAATTCGGCGGGTTGGCGGTACTAAGCAGATTAAGATTATGCCGCGTGTCATCGCCGCCACGAATCGTAACGTGGAAGAGGCTATAGAAACGGGCCAGATGCGTGACGATTTCTATTATCGCGTCGCTGTTGTTACGTTCACGCTCCCCCCATTACGCGAACGACGGGCTGACATTATGCCGCTTGTGCATCGAAGCCTTGGCCACTTTTCGATGCTCCTTGGAAAAGGCGAGGTTACGCTCGATGCGTTGGCACAAGAGATGCTCGAGTCGTACTCGTGGCCAGGAAATATCCGTGAGCTTGAAAACGTTATCGAGCGAGCGGTGCTCATGTGTGATGGAGAGGTCCGGCCGGAACATCTTGGCATCTTTGTTCGCCTGGATCTTGATACGCTCGAAGAGGCGATAAAGACCCTTCCGGAGATCGCATCCCAGGCCGTGAGAAAAGCCGAAGTTGAGGCAATTGAGCGAGCCTTGCGTATGACGGGTGGAAATAAATCGAAGGCGGCCGATTTTCTGGGCGTTAGTTACAAGACCCTTCTCAATAAGGTGAGAGAATACGCGCTCTCCACGCCCGAGGAGGGTAGTGTTACTGAGCAATTCGAGAATTAGCGGAGCGGGGAGCCTCGTCCTTCGTGTCCGCTGATGAATCAAGAAACGACCGGATACCAAGAAGCATCTCGCGCCATCCGGCTGCCCCAAGTGAATACTCGTCGATGATAAGGTGTGCGGGGAAAGATCGTTCAGGAGGTCTTTGATGCACCTCTTGAATTGTCCATGTTGATTGAAGGTCGTGACCCGCTATCCAAGCCCTCGTCCCGCTTGGCGATACGAGCTCATCTTCCGGATTCAGTAGTACGAGAGTAGGGATGGACCTCAGTTTCCTGAAGCTGGAAGAGTCATCGATCCGGTCGTACAGTTCAAGCGTATTCGCGTACCAGAAGAGAGGGGTGGTCGCGAATCTTCGATATCCGGCGGGTGCGAGGCTGGGAGAGCCAACGGTGCTGTGCGGGACTATGGTGAGATACGTCAAAAGATCGAGGGGCCATCGTAGGGATATTGCAGGAGCTATCAAGATCATTGAGTGAGGGCGATGAGAAAGGTTCGTTTCGCTTGCTGCGAGGGTCGCAAGGGTTCCCCCGAGAGAATATCCTAGAAGAGAGATAGGGAGATTCGGATATCGTTGTTGAATTGTTTCTATCGCGCTCTTTACATCTGAGAGCCATAATTCAGGGGCGAAAGATTCGGTCGTCTTCTCCACATGGCCCGCAAGGACCGGGCGGAAGGCGTGAAATCCTAAACGTGTTAACTCACAAGATAGTTGGTCAAGCGCCCGAGGATCTTGATTGAGTCCGTGGAGAACGAGGAATACTCCCCTCGGTTTTACCACATCGCTGAGAGACCACTTTGGGGCAAGGGGAGAGGATTTAAATGGTGGAGGCGCGACGCGACAACACGCGGATGCAAGGAGAGTCACTGTAACGATAAGTCTAAGGCACCAGCTCACGACGTAAGTATACCGCAATGCAGAACTGCCGGAAACCGCGACATCAATCACGTCGAAGCATTTGTACCTGCGGCCGGCGAGGCCGCCGGCCCTCCAATCGTTTCCGCGATGATTACGTGATTCGCCCGATCCCTCGATGATCGTCCCTGGAGGGCCGGCGGCCTC
>JBIIEK010000171.1:0-6571 GCA_044237895.1 Bdellovibrionota bacterium | reverse complement strand
GCTGTATCGCAGCGGATACACCTGCGCGCGTTTTCTCCCTGCATTCTCGCGCTCTCGTAGCTCGCAGAGCCTCGCCTGCATGGTATTTTTGAAATGGCTTCTAGTCAAGCAGATCGAGAAATCCCCCGAGCTTACCTTCGATATCGGGCATCGCCCTTAGCTTTTGTAGAGCTTGGGCCTCTATCTGTCGAATGCGCTCGCGTGACAGGTCTATTGATTTTCCAATCTCTTTTAAGGTCTCCCCCTTGCTTCGACGAATAAGGACGTCGCGCTCGCGAGGGTCGAGTCGTCTCAGCACCTTTTTCAGTGACTGCTTCAGGCTGTTTATATCGAGTGACCGTTCCGAATCGCACAGTTCGATTGCGCGCTCATCGGCTAGTGCGCCTATCAGCGACCCCTCTTCGGGTCGTTCAGGGTTGCTGAGAAGGGGAATTCGCCGAAAGGTCTTATGAAGGCGAGCTACATCTTTGGAAGGTAACTTGGTTCTGGCTGATAGCTGTTCAATCGTCGGCTCGTGTTGAAGCTCCTGGAGAAGCTTTCTGTGCTCTTCGGCAATTTTTTTACGATCGGTCTGAACGTGAGGAGGGAGGCACACGGTGCTCGCCTGATTTTGGATCGCGCGTAACATCCCTTGACGCACCCACCAGGTGGCGTAGGTGCTGAATTTTAATCCGCGTTGGTACTCAAACTTCTCAGCAGCATGAAGGAGCCGCTCGTTCCCCTCTTGAATAAGGTCTATTGGGGAGAGGCCTCGATTCGGATATTTCTTCGCGACCGCAACGACGAGTCGAAGATTCCCGGCGCCAATTTTATTTTGGTACTCGAAGAAGGTCCCGATGTGAGATTCAGCGATCTGAATTCGTCGCGCAGCCCGCTCTGCCGACTCTCCCAGTAGGTATGTTTGGAGTGAGGGCTTCTTATCTTGCACCATCTCCACCACTTCCTTGAGCTTATGAAACGCTGGACCAACGACCCTTTTGCGAGAGAATTTACAATCCTCAAGGAGACGACAGATCTTTAGCCGATTAGAGATAAGTTCTTTTTTGATCTCGTCGCGTTTGGTCTCCGATGTTTCTGGCTTTCGTGCTCGGCGTATCAAGGTTTTGTTGCGGTCCAGGATAGCCTCAGCCGTGGCAACGTTAAGAACGGCGAGCTTGCGCCAAAGTTGTCCGGTCTCTGTCGACTTGTCAGGTGTATCTAGTATTCGGTCAATTCGGTGACCCTTGTTGAGGGCCTCTTTTAGAACAGCGAGTACCTGACGCGCAAGGAAGTCGTTTTTGTAGATGGTACGATAGAAGTCCCGCTTCCCTCTCTGGAGGTTTGCGCTAAATTCTATCTCCTGCTCTCGAGTGAGGAGTGGAATGAGACTCATATCTCGAAGAAAAAGTGCAAGGTTCTCGTCTGACCATTCACCCGCTGTTCCGTGATTCTCTTTAGCTCCCGAGTCAGGATGTCCACTGGCGATACTAAATGAGCGGTGAAAGGGGTTATGGGAACCCTGAGAGTTTCGATGATGATGACTCGTGGATTTCATGTTCAGGACTCCATCAGGTTCGCCTGCCTTTACGGGCAGATTATATACCGAGTGTAGGGCTATAGCTCACCAACAATTAAAAATAATTAAATGAGTGTCGCGATCGGAAGCGCCTAATACCGATCGGATTGTTTTAAAAGTGCTTATCGGTTGGGCTCGCGCGAACGATCGTCCGTTCTGACCGGAGTATAGGGATCGACAAGGGAGGCGTTAGGCTCGGGATGAAAAAGCACATCGTTGCGATAGGTGGGTTCTCAGTGCGCGAGGTAAGAACCCTAAAAGGAGATGGAAGTGCTACGCGATGCACTTTTTAGATTCAAGTTGAATTCGGACGCCGCTTGCCACCTAAATCGCCGGAAGACGATGAGGTAGGCGCTATCGGCATCGAATTAACCTGTTGCACCTCAACCCACTGAGTTACCTGCACCCACGTGGTGGTGGGGACAGCCTCAGTTCGGGTGCAGAGCCACGTTACAAAAAGCCCTTGATGAGGCCGTGTAACATTGGCGAGACCCGTGCTGGGTTGATTGATGCCCTGCGGAGCGAATCGGTAGACTCGCCCGCCGTGACGGACAAAGAGTTGCCCGCCACTGATCATCGTCTCTGTAGGAACGCCGAGTTCCCAAGAGACGAGCCGGTGTTCTATCAGCTGCCCGCTTTGGTCTACCCAGACCGTCTTGGGGCCCTGCCCCAGATTAACGACGGTCCACTGACCCTTAGGGGCCTCAAAGCTAACACCGGCAAGCCCTACAGCCTCCATCCGCAGAGGCGGAAAAGCGGGTTGCTCCTGCCCTGGAGCAATTCCCGCCAAGAGGACTGTCATCAGCATCCCTGCAGCAACGTGTGCTGCAGTGTTCATCGCGATATCTCCTGTTTTTAAAAAACCGAAACAACCTCAGTGCGCACTGAGATTCCCACAAGTGCTTCGAGATCTATACCTGGCGCCCGAGCGCTTGTCATACGCCGGCCGCAATTCGAGCTAGGAGAGGACTGTTAGGAACTGGAGGGCTCCTCCGCGCAAACGAGACGCCAGAGGGTTTCCGGTGCTTCGAGGTCGCCCATCTAGTTCTTTATTTGAGCTTTTCTGGAAGATTGTGACGGGGACCGTGTCTCAAGGATAGAGTTTCTACTTTAAGTGGAATCTACCTACGGGGAAGGATGTGGTGAGTGGAGAGGGCCTTGGCTCCCCGATAGTTTTCCGATGAATGCAAACTCGGGGTGGCTGCGGCTGAAAAAAATCCCCGCCTCGGTTCTCACCGGGGCGGGGATTGTAAGCGCCTCGCTTTCGCGAGTTTAACGCGCTTTAGTAGCGGTAGTGCTCAGGCTTGAATGGACCTTCCTTCTTCAGGCTGAGGTACTGCGCTTGCTCATCTGTAAGCTCAGTGAGATTTACGCCGAGTTTCTTGAGGTGCAAACGAGCCACCTTCTCGTCGAGAAGCTTCGGAAGAACGTATACGCCAACTGGGTATTGCCCCTTCTTCGTGAAGAGCTCGATCTGAGCGAGTGTCTGGTTCGTGAACGACGTCGACATTACGAAGCTTGGGTGTCCGGTCGCGCAGCCAAGGTTCACAAGGCGTCCGCGAGCAAGGACAACGATTGCGCGTCCATCCTTGAACACGAACTTATCAACCTGTGGCTTGATGTTCATCTCGGTTGTGTTCTTCTCAAGCCAAGCGATGTCGATCTCGTTATCGAAGTGACCGATGTTGCACACGATAGCTTCGTCCTTCATCAACTTGAAGTGCTTCTCGTTGATGATGTTAACGTTACCGGTGGCGGTTACGAAGATGTCAGCGACTGGAGCAGCCTGCTCCATCGTAACAACCTGGTAGCCTTCCATTGCAGCTTGAAGAGCGCAGATCGGGTCGATCTCAGTAATGAGAACTCGAGCACCGAGGGTCTTCATTGAGTGAGCCGAACCTTTGCCTACATCACCGTATCCAGCGACAACGACAACCTTGCCTGCAACCATAACGTCGGTAGCGCGCTTGATGCCGTCAGCGAGGGACTCACGACATCCGTACAGGTTGTCGAACTTCGCCTTCGTTACAGAGTCGTTTTAGTTTAATTCAGGTAACTTGAGTGTTGCACCCATAATCAACTCGTACAAACGGTGAACGCCGGTTGTTGTCTCTTCTGAGATTCCGATGATGTCTTTCAGGAGCTGTGGATACTTGTTGTGCACAAGCATCGTGAGGTCTCCACCGTCATCGAGGATCATGTTGGGGCCTTGGTTGCCGAAGGTAACTGTCTGCTCAAGGCACCAGTCGTACTCCTCAAGTGTCTCGCCCTTCCAAGCGAATACTGGGATGCCGGCGGCTGCGATAGCTGCTGCTGCCTGGTCCTGCGTTGAGAAGATATTGCAGCTCGACCAACGAACCTCAGCGCCGAGCTCTACGAGGGTCTCGATGAGGACCGCTGTTTGAATGGTCATGTGGAGAGAGCCTGCGATGCGAGCTCCCTTAAGAGGCTTCGACTTGCCGTACTCTTCTCGGAGCGCCATGAGACCTGGCATCTCTTTCTCAGCGATAACGATCTCTTTACGGCCCCAGTCAGCGAGTTTGATGTCGGCAACCTTGTAATCGGTGAAGTCTGCTTTCATAGCTTGTAACATAGATGGTTTCTATACGTTTAAGATGCACCTCGCCGGTGAGGTGGCTTTTGACTCGTCGATACTAGACCAGGATATGTCGACCTACAAGCAAGGTAGGTAGATACTTCTGGATCGTTGCTGAAATGCCGCAAGGGGCTAATTTTTGGACCGTTTTTGGGCTCAGGAGGTTCAAATAAGGTTGCGGAGAAAAGGGCCTAAAAGAGAACCTGAGGCAACCTATACAATCCCGAAAAAGGTCGAGGGCGCGTTATGCAATCCCTCGACCCCAGTGATCGTCGTTAGTTTACAGTCTTGCGGTCGGAGTTGTCGGGTTTTTTCCCTGTCAGCTCCTCCCTCAGAACTTCGATCTCTTGGGGAGCGTCGATTCCGATTCTCACTGTGTTGGGCCCGATGTCGACAATCGTGAGTACGATGTCGGTGCCGATAACGATCTTCTGTCCTACTCTTCGAGATAACACCAGCATGGCGCATCCTCCTTGGTGCTGGGCACAAAACCAAATCGGCGCATTCTGAGCTACGATAGCTAAGAAGATGCGACGACCGACGAAAACCTTGGCTCTTTAAGCCCTTTTCCGCCAAAAGAAGTGAGGGATAAGAATACCCCAATTTCACTGGCTTAAGAAACTTTTGAGGTCTGATTTTTCGCCTTCTGCCAGAGAGCTTCTAGCTCTTCGGGTGTAAGAGTATTGAGCGATATGTTCGGGTACTCTTGAGTCGCAATCTGTTCGAGAGCCTTAAAGCGCCCTAAGAACTTAGCGTTGGCGGCGACGAGCGCTTCTTCGGCGTTAAATCCGAGGTGTCGGCTCTCCTGCACGAGGGTGAAGAGAAGGTCTCCGAACTCCTCGAAAACAAGCTCTTTGTTATAGGGTTTCCCCCCGCGATTAAGCCCGCTTCGGGTAGTATCTGGAAGCTCAAGCAGAAATTCTTGAAGCTCCTCTTGAACCTTCTCGGCCACTCCATCGGTCGTTTTCCAGTCGAATCCGACGCGGGCGCAGCGTACCCCGATCTCATGAGATTTATGGAGTGCGGGCATGGACCGGGGGAGTCCATCGAGAAGTCCTTTGCCTTTACCGGACCCTCCAGCGCGCTCCTGCTGTTTAATCGCCTCCCAGTTTTTCAAGACCTCTTCCTCTCCGCTTACCTGGACGTCGGCGAAAACGTGTGGATGGCGGCGAATTAGTTTGGCGGTGATTCCCTCTAGGATCGACGCAAAGGTAAATCGATTCCCCTCCTCTGCGATGCGCGCGTAGAGCGCAACGATTGAAAGGAGATCCCCCAGTTCTTCGCAAACCGCGACATCCCCGGTTCCGACAGCGTCAGACACCTCATAGGATTCCTCGACGAGACATGAACGAAGCGATTCAAAGGTCTGTTTTAGATCCCAGGGGCATCCACCGTTCGGGTTTCGTAGTTGGGCGATGACATCGAGGAATTTAGCGAGGGCCTCGGCCGCGCTTTGATTGGATGGGCTTTGTGACATGGGCTCACGCTAGCACTTGAGGGTAGGTGCTTCAATCAAAACGTGATGCTGTCTATTGCTCAAGCGTTCTCAAAGATTCGATACAGTCGTAGTCGAAAACGAGACCACACCCGGGCTTGAGCAAGTGCAATTACATCAACGCGAGCCGCGCCGACTCGGTGGAGCGCGTGAGCCGCGGCCGTGACCGTAGCTCCGGTGGTAATTACATCCTCAACAAGTAATATCCGTTTGCTCATAATCTGCTCAGGACGGGTGACCACGAAAAAGTGTCGAAGACCACGCAGTCGTTCGTCGTGAGAGAGGGTTGCTTGGGGAGCCTTCCTTTGGTTATGCATCAGCGCGTGAAGAATAGGCGGTGACCCGACAGCAGGGGCGAGCACCTTCGCCATCTCGTGGCATGGATGAAAGAGGCGTTTGCGGAGGGTGTGTGGTGATGATGGGATGGGGACGATTAGGTCCCACCGTGCGGCGCCAAACAGCTGTGGTAACGCGTCTCGCACAAACGCTCCACTCATTCGTGTCAGCGTTATACTCGGTTGATACTTCATCGCGCGGATGAGATCTCGCGCCAGCCCTTCGTATTCCCAAAGATACCTCATTCGAAAGGTTGATGGCGGCAACGTGAGGCATGTGTGGCAGACCGAAACCTCCCCACTCGGAGCGAGTAAAGCACCGAAGCATCTAAAGCATCTGCTCACGGTTTTATGTGGACCTTTGTCAGGGGTGCATCGAAAGCAGAGGGAACGCCCCCGAAGTGGTCGCGTACATACGAGACACTCTCGTGGGAAGAGTATCTCAAGTGAACCGTCCAGCCAGGCGAGAGCTCGCTCCCGCAACCCTACGTCCATCGTGAAGGCTCCTCGTACGTGCCACGGATCTCATCCCCGTGCTTTCAATGCAACGGAGGATTATTCGCGGAATGGATGGGGAAGTTGCGTGGCGT
>JBIIEK010000170.1:0-6599 GCA_044237895.1 Bdellovibrionota bacterium | reverse complement strand
TCAGCGTCAGGAATCGATTCTTCGTGGAGGACAGGAGCCTCAGGAAGCTCGGGAACCTCCTCAACGAGAGCAGGTTCAGCACTGTAATCACGCGCTGCCCCACCGTCGGACGCCACATGAGCGGACGAGCTAGACGCGGCAACCTCGGGTTGCATAGCTTGAGCAGCTGGCGCCGGAGCGTCACCATCAGCCGAGCGACGGCGTCGGATAACGTTCCCTGAACGCTTCTCGACTACGGCCTCGGTAGCTCCCGTCACCTTATCCACTCGTGTCGTTACGACCTCAGAGTTAGCTGATTTCGGGGTGCCGATCGCCTGGCGAATAATGGCCCGACGAACTGCGTCAGCCTCATCGGCGTCAAGTGAGTGAGAGTGAGAGCTCTTCCCACGAAAACCAAGCTCCTGCGCTTTGGAGAGAACAATTCTATTCTCGACACCGAGCTCTTTTGCTAATTCGTAAATTCTGATCTTTGACATGTGCCTTTTTTTCTCACCGAAACAGTTTCTTCTGCTCCGGAGAATCACAATTTTATGTCCCGCAACCGAGACGCTTTATTCACCCCGCGAGACCCATCAAAGACGAATCCCCCGTTTTGGTTTCTTTCCGCTTTGCGAGGACGCCCCGTTCGGATCGTCGATGACGGATTGATATTTCGTCATCAGCTCCATCGCCATACGTGAAACCTGAGACGCCTTTAACCCGACATCTCCAACTCGCAGCGCTCTTTCCCACCGAGCCACCTGCCCCATGCGGGACAGGCACTCCGGTGTTGGGTGAACATACCCTCCGCGCCCTGGTAGACTCTGCGAGTCATCGACCACCAGATCGCCATTAACAACGACAACCCGCAAGAGGCGGCGCTTGTCACCTTTCGAGCGGCAGATACAACATGTGCGCTCAATTGTTCGCAAGCGACCTCTCTAGGGCAGCACCTTACACAGGCGAGGCTGCACGAACGGATCCACTGCGGAGGAAGTTATCCACCGCCTGTCGGATCTGCTCAACATCCCCTTCTTCAAGACCACTTACTTGACGCAAAGCGTCATCATCAGCCTCAACGAGACTTTGAATGGTCTTGAATCCGCCACCAAGCAACATCTCTCGAACGTCCGCTGTAATCGGAAGACGATCAAGATCCGTCAGCTCGTCGCTCTCAGCGGCTCCAAGGCTATCCGCCTCATCACCTAACTGCTCAGCGTACTCCTTAGCATTCTTGAGAATCTCAGAGACCTGCTCCTGACTAAGGCCCTCAATCTCCATGAGATCCTCGATGGTAGAATCAGCCACCTCGCGCACCGTTCTGTATCCATGTTGGAATAGCAACTCGGCATGCATGAAGTCGATATTCGGGATACCTCCGAGAGCTGCACGAGCTCTGCGGGACTCCTCTTCAGCAACTGAGACGCTTCGTACATCAATTCTCCAACCGGAGAGCTTGCTCGCCAACTTCACGTTCTGACCACGACGGCCGATCGCAAGAGAGAGCTGGTCGTCAGGAACGATAACCTCCATAGAGTGTTGCTCTTCATCGACCACGACTCGACTCACTTCAGCTGGAGCGAGTGCACGCGCGACGAACGATGGCTCGTCCGGGGTCCATGTAATGATGTCGATACGCTCACCACGAAGCTCTTGCACCACTGCCTGAACGCGTGATCCCTTGATACCTACACAGGCACCAACGGGATCAACACTTGGGTCGTTAGAGTATACCGCTATCTTAGCTCGCTCACCTGGCTCACGAGCCACAGCCTTAAGTTCAATAACCTTGTCAGCTATCTCAGGAACTTCAAGCTCGAAGAGCTTCTTGATAAGATCTGGGTGACTTCGGGAAAGGATGATCTGCGGGCCACGCGCCGACCGGTCCACGTCCAAAACCATTCCGCGAAGACGATCGCCAGGACGATATCGCTCTCGAGTAATCTGCTCACGCTTCGGCAGAATAGCCTCGGTTCGGCCGAGGTTAACGATGATATTTCCGCGCTCCAAGCGAAGTACGATTCCGTTGATCAGATCGCCCTTACAATCCTTATACTCCTCGTAGATGACTCCACGCTCAGCATCACGCACCTTTTGCATGATCACTTGCTTAGCAGTTTGAGCGGCGATACGGCCCAGCACATCCGTGTCTAACTTCTTACCGAGTTCATCACCAACCATTGCGTCGGGGTCGACCTCTTTTCGCGCATCCTGGACAGAGATCTGGGTATCCCCGTCCTCTACCTGATCAACGACGACCTTGAATTGCACGACCTCGATCTCGCCGGTCTCCTCATTGAATTTTGTCTCGAGGTTAAGGTTGTGCCCGTAGTGCTTGCGCGCCGCAGAAAGCATCGCCGACTCAACCGCTTCTATAAGCACCTGCTTATCAATCCCCTTATCTCGGCCCATCTGGCTCAGGATCGCATTAAGGTCAAAATTTGATGACATACTCACTTACCTCATCAGTTAGCTTCAGCTCCCGCCCCTCACTGGGCAAAGCGCCGTTAAAATTTGAAGTCTACTCTGGCTTCCTTCACATCCTGAAGTTTTACGAGGAGCACTTCCTTCTTCTCTTCGCTCTCTATCTCTAAAAGACCCTCTCGCACTGAACGAAGCGTGCCGGTAGAAACGACGTACGCATTCTGCTCATTGCGAAACTTCAGGCGAACACGTTCGCCCACAGCCCCGGTAAAGTGCGCTGGTAAACGGAGAGTTCTATTAATCCCCGGACTGGAGACCTCAAGAACACAGTGCCCTGGCACAAAGGCCTCCTGCTCATCAATATCGAGCAGTCGCTTCGTAACCCGCACACAGTCCTCGAAGGTGACGGTATTACGACGATCCGGAGCCTCTTCAACTCCCTCCGCGTCCGCACCACCTTCCTTAGTTATGTACACCCGAACAACACCACTGCGACCAGAGCCGCCGTCTCGAGGCATCTCGATATCGAACAACTCAACGCCCTCTGACTGAGCGACCTCGTCGATCATTCGCCAGAGCGCAGTTGTCTCAACAGCTTCAGCCTCAACAGCGCTAGCAAGGCTTTCGGACATAACACTACTCATTCCTTACGCCACACACGTATTACCCTTAACCAGTCCCTCAGCGCGCAGACAATAGCCAACGCTCCGCTTCATTCGCGCGACCCTGTTACCAGACGTGCAACCAGGATTACGATTGAACGTGTGAGACCACACGCTCGCGGCAGGGACCTGCCAGAGATGCCGAGAGGTTAGCATAAACCCCTTTCTTGTACAACGTGAAGTAAGGCCCTGCCGTAGCTAAAAAGATGGGTTATTTCAGTGCCTTGCAAAACCAAACGAGCACGAATTCAGTCGCGCGTTGCTACAAGACCTTGAACGACATGCGTTGAAAAGCATCGAGGTGATGGAAATCTGGCGGAATCTTAGCAACCGGGTTGGATGAAAGATACCGGGATTTTGTACCATGAACGATACCTGAGACGTGAATGGTTGAATCAGCGGCCATAGCCACAGGTAACGAACTGCGCTCGATGCAGACAAGAGCGGTCCATCGATCCGAAAGAACCTCGGTCTCAATAAGCGTCACCCTGGGAAGGCGTAGGTACGAGGCGCGCTCTCGATAGGAGGAGAGCTCCATTCCCCACCACGCCCCTTGAGGACTGACGTTAAATTCGAAATATCGGCCACTCGGCTCTTTGATGAAGAGCTCGAGCACATCACCCTCCCAAAGCCCTTCAAAAAATTCGCCATGCTTGGCGTTTGAGAGAGAAACCCCACCTCCTGGCAGGGAACCGGCGAACCAAAGATGCTTTGGGTCGAGGGCGATCACCCACCAGAGAGGCGTTGGAAGGACCTCTCCATCCCAACACGTCCTGATTGAGCTATGGGGAAGCCCCCGAACGCGCGCCCCTGTAAGGATGGCTGATGACTCAAAGACAGTGATAGGCATACAGAAACCTTGGAGACCTTACCCTATGCGGATTGGACTAAACGTCCACGAACCTCAGCCAAAATGCACGCCTCTTGCGCACGTTCGAACGCTAATCCCAACGCGGCCTGCGCCATGAGAAGGGGCGAATTATGATTTGGGCGCCAGCGCTGCTGGGACGAATCCCACGCGAAGGCCTCAGGAAGTATACCGGAAGGGACCACATACTCCTCCCCCTTACCTTCTACGAAAAGGGAGTGCGATTCTTTAGTAATAAACGAGAGTGCTCTCTTGAGGTGCTTGTCACCATAGAGCAAACATTCGCGGTCCTTACCCCCAGAGTGCACAAAGCGACGGTAGTAATACGCCGCAAGCAAAGGATCGAACAGGGACCACTCCGCCGGCTTGTATCCATCACTAAGTCTTGCGAACTCACCCTTATCAGCAGGATCCGCATTACGGAAATAATCTTGTCCGACGTAACGATCCGGACCATCCTCCCGATCCATCTCCCACCTCCGGAAGCCGGCCTCGCCCATATTTCGATAGACCGTGCGAAGAATTGTATTTTGGCGCTCCAGCTTGAGGTTGCAATCAAAGGGATACAGCAGGAACACTAATGCAGAATCGTGAGGTCTCCTGTCACACTCAGTAGCGAGCCCCTCTGTTGGTATCCGAGACTGAACGGTACTCAGACAGTTGTAGAGCGTTGACTCAAGCTGGTCGTGAAAGGCCTGGCCATCTTGCTCTCCGTGATACTCAACCGGGAGATAGTCCCACCCCTCTCGCTCATGAAATATACGAGCCTCATGCAAAGCGGCCAGAACTATCCCCACGCTCGACGCTCGACGCCAGACGCGAATATCCTCCCACGGACCGTAGTCCATCGTGTCGTGAGCCTGAACACCGTGCAGCATCTTAATAGCAGCCGGGAGTATCGAATCGCTCTGACCCTTCATAGGATCGAGGTGTCGCAGATCCAACCGCGACTCGTGACCACAAACCCCTCGCTGATTCGCAAAGCGATAAGGCGCCCATATCATCGCACCAAGCGCGTCAAGTTGTTGATGCCCCCAGTCGTGATTGCACCACTCAAGGTGGCCGGACTGATTCACGGAATATTTTATATGAGGCCCATTATTCCCATCAAGGAAGAGTCGCCTACTAAACTCCACACCGCCCCAATGGAACTGCAGAATCTTACCACGATGGTGCGCACCCCCGGCAAAGCTCCACAGGTTCTTTACGATCTGATGGGCATGATCAGAGAAGCCTGCTCGATTCAGGGCGGCCGCTGTGATTATTCCATCCCGAGCCCACATATTTCGCGAGTAATCCTCGACGCCGACTCGATCGCCATGGAGGAGCTGGTTTTGGACAGCGGCGGTTACCGTACCCGAGTGAAAGCCGACCAGAGATAAATCAAGGGAGGGGTGCGCGAGAATCCGGCTCAATTCTTGGGACGTTAGGGGGCTCTCCTTAAGGATAAAGCTTCGGAGAGGATGATCGACGACGAGCTGAGGAGAGAGCGGAATATCCTTGAGCGAGGGAAGCCCCAACTCCACAAAGGTGGACCCTAGAGATCGCAGCGCCACGCTGTCGGAATTAAGCGGTTTTAGAATTCCCTGCGCTAGATTACATCTCCACTGCAGCTCCGGAACCACTACATCGTCGCGAGAAGTGTCAACATCAGCTTTTGGCATGGGTGCCCTCAGATACCTTTCAAAAACCGGACGTTTGGCCAGGTTAGCGTGGCCAAACGATTCATCAAAGAGGAAATCGTACAAGTGCAGGATAAAGCACCCAGGATCCAGCACCTCAACAAGGCTCATAGTTCGCCTGATTTAAGGGGCGACCAAGTAGCTTACCACCCCGCCCGCCGGTACACTTACAAAAGCGATCCCCGGCCGAACTCAGCGAGCTGATTTCGGTCGGGTGTTGTGACGTGTTTGGGGTTCTACGGGTTTTAAGAAAGGAGTCTTACATGGCTTCAACCCACAAGGTCTGTGTCGAGTGCGGAAGCAGTCTTACCGAAGCAGATGTCCCTTTCGGGGTCTGCTCCATCGAATGCGCTGAGAAAACGCGCGATCGGATCTGGAGGCTCGATCTCGATTTGAGAATCCAGAGAACGGCCGAGCGAGCGCTTCAGGTACGGAGAGGTCGCAGGCTTCATCGCCGCGATCAGATCATGCGGGAGATAAGGCTGCTCGGAGCGGAGTGGTCGAGAGCAACAGACCATCGGGTCAAAAGCATGCTCGAGCTTGAAGAGGAGCGATGTTTCGCAGCTTGGATCGCAGCGGATCAAAAAATTGAAACGCTGACCGATGCTCAAAACACCGCGGCTCAACGAACGAGAGACCTCGAGCTTGAGCTTGAAGGTTGCAGAAAGATCGTCGATGGATAATCTTCATCGATGAAAGGCGAAGAGTGTGACTAGCGTCTCATTCTTCGCGAATGAAAACACGTCACACTCCTCACCTCACTATTCCTCAATCCCGCTCGACTGAAGTGTGAGAGTTCGCTGCTGACGCTTTAGCGAAAGCACCTTTCCCATGACAGCCACATCTGCAGAGGCGTATGGAGCTAGAATACGCGGAAGGTCGCTTCGCCCACCTCGTGTATAGTCTCGCGCTACAATCGGGCCGATATCCCCATGAACGCCACCACACACATCCGTAAGGTAGGTAAATACCAACTCAGCTAGG
>JBIIEK010000169.1:0-6668 GCA_044237895.1 Bdellovibrionota bacterium | reverse complement strand
TCAGCTTGTTGAAGGACTGACTTAGTTTATTGCCAGTCTGGTCCAAGCGGCGCTGCGCTTGAAGTGATGTAATATTACTTCCAATACTAATAGCCACGGTTCATTCCTCCTTGAAGAATAATGGCGTTATCTCTCTTCACAAGGACGCTTGTTTCCAAGCTTCCCGTTTTGCGTGCTATGTCCCCACCACAGCATCCTTGCCATGTGAAGCCACAGAGTGGTACGTCCCGCAATCGTCAGAAGAGCCTTTAACTACTTCTGGATATCACCTGGTGTACAACTACTTTCTGCACTACAACACCGGTTCCAAAAGTACTTACGGCAGCTCCGACATTTTTCTTAACCACAAAATGAGCACGCAAGTGTTAAGTTCTCAGCTCTCTGATTTTATGAGACTTTCCTGTGAAGGAACTCCTCGTTCCTTTGGTAGGTAGATCTCTTTTCATCAAGAGGCCGCTTAGTAAGCCCCCACTTACCGACGTTCCATGAACGCCAAGTAAAGCCTCACTTTTCCCTCTCTACGATCGTAAGCATCAGCCCGGGTCTACCAGGCGCAGCTTTATCGTAGGAGCGTAAGAGCGAGTTGAGGCTGCTGGTTAGCTTGCGCAAGTACCGCCGCACCAGTTTGTTGCAGAATGTTTAGTCGAGTCAGCTCGGCCGCTTCAGTCGCAACGTCCACGTCACGAATTCGACTTTCCGCTGCGAGCAGATTCTCTCTCGCCACCTGAAGGTTACTTACCGCAGAGAGAAGTCTTGACTCTGCCGAACCGAGACCTCCGCGAAGCACGTTCATGGATTGAAGCGCTCCATTGATTCCATCAATTGCAGCTCGGGCGGAGCTCTGTCCTTGCTCTACCGTAGTGCCTGTGAGGGAATACGAGAAGTAAGATTGCCCCTGTTGAGCAAGCCCTAGTCCCGCTAGCGTCGCTGTCGGTTGATTAATAACAAGTTGAGATGTCGACTTGGAGTCGAAACCTACCTGCAATACGATCTGGTTTCCGCCCGAAAGCAGCGCTACACCGTTGAATACGGTGGTAACCGCGATACGTTCAATCTCGGACCCAAGAGCCGTAAACTCACCCTGCATAGCTGTTCGCTGCTCAGAGGTATACGATCCGCTCGCCGCCTGTTGGGCAAGCTCAGCTAAACGCTGAAGGAATCCTGATACCTGGTCGAGAGCTCCGTCTGCGATCGATACGGTAGAGATACCGTCCTGCGCGTTTCGGACCGCCACGGAAGCGATTCTTTGGTTATTCTTAAGAGAGTCGGCGATCGCCAAACCGGCTGCGTCATCCGAAGCTCGGTTAATTCGCTTACCAGAGCTCAATTTGCTGTAGGTATTTGCGAGATTCTCAGATGTTAAATTGAGGAATCTCTGACCGCGAAGAGATGCTACGTTGGTGTTAATATTAATTGGCACTTTTATTTCCTCCTTGAAATTACCGATGCCGCCCCGTCAATCCTTCGACGAAGTCAGCCGTCTAACACAGCCGAATCCCGACACCGATTGCAGCCGGCGCCCCGCATACCATCGCTCACGCGATGAAGAACAACAGGACACTAACTACATGTGTATTTAACTACGTTACGTATTTTGGTTACTGCAACTGCTAGGTACCGCGAGAACTGCGACAGCTGCTACTGCTAGTCAGGGTGCTTTCCCTGATGGAGATAGTTACGGCTCAAAAGGGAATAACCTTAAGCACTTTTTCATCCACACCAAAAAACTCTTATTCCCTAATACTTTCATGCGGCTACCGAGACACTAAAAACCTGATAGGGAGCCTTTTCACCTCTTGAGCCCCTCGCCGAACCTACGCGAGCCCCTCACATAAGCTGCCTCTTGTCGAGCACGCTACATAGTGAGGTATACTGGGAAAAGCCGAACTTTTCGAACACCGCGTTGGGAGCGGAAGAGGATATGACACAGTTACATAAAAGCCTCACAGTAGCGGTAGCTCTCGCTGCCTTTACACTAACAGCATTAGCCGGCTGTACGAGCGATGGAGTACAGCTGAACAACACCACAACGGGAGCTGTTGCCGGAACGGCATTAGGAGCAGGACTCGGCGCTATCGTGGGTAATCAGAGCGGGCATCCCGGCGCCGGTGTCGCAATCGGTGCCGGAGCAGGTGCTTTAGGAGGTGCTTTAATCGGAGCACAAGGCGATGCCCAGAATAACCGAGCAAACGAACAGGAAGAACGCCTTCGTCGACAAGAAGAGGAGCTTCGCAGACAGCGTCGAGAGCTCGATGAGCTCCGCGGTTCTCGCGACTATTATCGGGAAAGCGATCGCGAGCAATCAGATGAGAACGACAGGCTCTATGATGACCGCGGAGATGACTTTTCAAGACCCTACTAGCAGGGCATTTGTTCTACTCTATCGATATGAGCGCCGCGGAGGCTCCGCCCCCAGCGGCGCATACACTTATGGCTCCCCGCTTCATGTTGCGCTCCCGCAACGCCTGACACAGGTTCACGAGTAATCGACCACCAGTAGCTGCGAACGGATGCCCCAAAGCTATTGAACCACCCGATACATTCATTCTCTCTGCGGGCACCTCACCCCGAATAGGAAGATCCGGATACCGGGACCACCCATCTCTCCATGCTCGCAGATTACAAAGCACCTGAGCAGCAAACGCCTCATGAACCTCAAAAAGGTCTATGTCCTTAAACTGAAGCCCAAACCGCGAAAGGAGGTTCGGTAACGCTAGAGCCGGCGCCATGAGAAGCCCATCTCCGGGGGGAACTGACGCAAACTGAATACCCTCAAGATATCCAAGAACCTCACGCTTTTCAGCCTTCGCTTGCTCCTCGGACATAAGACACACCACAGAGGCTCCATCGGTAAGCGCACTTGCGTTACCGGCTGAGATCGTTCCCTGCGCGCTCCTATCGAAAACGGCAGGTAGTGATGAGAGCTTTTCAAGGGAGGCATCCGCTCGAAGAAGATTATCCTCCTTTACATCTCCTACGGGGAGAATCTGGGAGGCAAGAATACCCTTTCGCTGGGCCTCAGCTGCTCGCTGATGACTCGCGAAGGCGAGTTCGTCCTGCTCACGCCGTCCAATCCTAAATTCTTGCGCCATCAATTCGCAATGCTGCCCCATCGTCAAACCGGTAGAGGGCTCCTTCGGGCTCGGCGCCTGAGGAGCAAGGAATCCCGGTCGGAACTTAGTCAGCGTGGAGAGCTTGGCTCGTACCCCTCTCGACTTGTTCATTTTAAAGAAGAACTGCTCCCCCTTACGAGGAAACGTGAGTGTTGGCTGAGACATCGACTCACTACCGCCCACAAGAGCACACCGAATCCTTCCTGACGCGATTGCGTCCACAGCGGCACTGGCTGCCACGAGCCCCGTTATGCAGTTATTGGCGATAAAATGGCCATTTACGGTCTTGGGTAATCCCGAGCGAAGCACTATCTCTCGCGCTAGATTGGGAATTCGCGGGTCAAGCAGAACGGTTCCAAAGTAAAGTTCATCGATGCGAGACGGATCGAGCCCCAACTTCTCCACACATCCAACAACAACGTGCTTCCCGAGATCCAGGGCAGAATACTTTGAGAAGACACCGGCAGCTTTTACAAATGGGGTCCTGACCCCGCCCACGATCGCAATACGCATAGAGAACTCAACTCTTAAGGGGAAACTTGGAGACGGCCCAGATGTTTCCTGTACCGCCCTACCCAATCTACGTTCCCCTTAACTACGGCTCTCCGCAAGGGAGAATTGCAACCGATCAAGCCTTAGCAAAGAGCCGAAGCTGAGGGTCCACTGGCTGCAAGCCTGCTGGATGGAAGAGCTTTGAGGCGTCACGCTCGGCGACCGCTTCGAGCAGCGGCACATGCGTATCTTGTCTCAACCAAAAGAAGCTCCGATCATTCGCTAATTTCCGAGCAAGGGGCGTACTCGGTCTTGGGACCCCGGCTGCTTGAATAAGCGAACGAATGGCGATGAAGTCAGTTTCGGCACAAAGCTGGGAAGCGAACCCCCCTGCATCGCGCCTCCAATCTCCATACGGGAGCATCGGAGCCACCTGAACCCCTACTTTCAACCCAAATCGCCGCAACGCACGTACCGTCTTCCACCGTTCTGAAACCGTCGGGAGGTCTGGCGTATATCGTCGGGCGACATCCTCCACCGGGGTCTCTATACCCACCGTTACGTAGGTGGACTCTCGAATCTTTTTCAACATCGGCAACCCGATAACTACCAGAGGTGAGCGAGTCTGAATAACCAGCTTGCCAGGGGCATACCTGTCGAACAACTCCAAGAACTTCATACTGGTGGCAAACTTCTCATCAAAGGGATGGAACGGGTCCGTCGTTACTCCAAAAACTACCGTCGTGCGCCGCAACTCACCGCGCGCGGAGAGCCTCTGTAAATGACGCTCAAGATCGCCGAGCGGCTCCCCTTTCTTCATCACGTACCTACTTCGAAGGGACATCGGCCTCACCCGCTCCCCCTCCATCTCTAATTCGAGGCCTGACCCCAAAGGGTCTATCCGTCCAATTGATATGCCCCGTGCGTACGAGTCAACTACGAGAATGGGATGCGCGGGCTTACTAGCCCCTGCGCCAGATGTCGTTGCCTTAGTCATACGAACCCCCTTGGTTGCGGGGCCGGCACCTTAGTATGCCCGACACCCTGCTTTAAACTCGTTAAACTTATGACGCCGAAGAGGAGTAAATAGGTTCAAACAACTTAAAGTAGAACAAACTTCGCACCTTACCGGCCCGGTCAGTCGATTCCGGCCATTTTTCGAATACAACGAATTATGCGATCGAACATCTTTGAGGGATTTACTTCCATGAGAAGCTTGTTGAATAATCGAGAAGATCCCCTCGGTGAAGGTGCGGATTCCCGCTATCAAGGATTCCGCCCTATCCCAGTTCGGGTTAGTTACGTGCCCCTTGGGGTTTTTTTACGTAGCGCTTTGAAGGATCCTCCCGTGTTCAGACGGGGTGGTCTTCTATCGGAATGTGTGTAGTTTTTAAGGATTCGGTATGGCCGGAAATGTAGCAGAGATCACAGATGCTGAGTTTGACGACAAGGTTCTCAAGTCGGGTAGCCCGGTCGTAGTCGTGGACTTTTGGGCGCCGTGGTGTGGCCCATGTAAGAGCATCGCTCCTGTCCTCGAAGAGGTAGCAAAAGAGCTTGGCCCACAGGTATCCATCGTAAAAGTGAACGTGGACGACAATCCTAAGAGCCCTGCTCAGTACAGCGTACGCGCTATCCCTAACCTCATCATCTTCAAGGGTGGAGCTGAGGTAGATCGTGTTGTTGGAGCTGTTCCTAAGGACCAGCTGATCGCAACCATAAAGAAAGCTCTTTAATATCCACGCAGGGTGTAATACCTGTCGCCCCGCTGGGTAGCCGTCACGAGACGACTACCGCGGGGCGTTTTCATGAGGTCCTATGACGTGGCGACAGCTTACCTTCTCCCCTCCCCCTTACTGCTCCACAGATGACGTGGACGCACTATGCTGTGAGCTTATCGCACTCGGAGCCGGGGGTTCCCACCTCGATCACAACGGTCGAATTGTGTGCTACATCGACACCGCAACATCAGAAATAACGCCGGTTCTCGAATACGCCACACGCTCACAATGCGCCCTCCTCTCAGACGAGAGGGTCGTAGAGGAGAACTGGACCGAGCACTGTACAGAGCTGTGGGAACCAGTGACCGCAGGGAGTCTCCACATCGTTCCAGTTCAGTCGTTAGACTCAAAACACCCGACCGATCCTTCAACACTTCTCATTATCCCAGGTCAAGGATTTGGAACGGGTCATCACCCAACGACTCGAATGATAGTGGAGGAACTGAGCGCTCGTGCGGCGGCTCTCTCAAAGCAAGAACTCTCCATCATCGATGTTGGAACGGGAAGCGGGATCCTTGCCATCGCGGCAGCGAAACTATTCAATACCTCCGTTCAAGCGATTGACAACGACACCTACGCAATCGCGAATGCCACAGACAACGTCACGCTCAACAAGGTCTCACACCTCATATCCCCGAACACCACTCCGATAGAGGACGTAACGACAAAAGCAAATTTGATCATCGCGAACATCTATGGGGAAGTTCTTGTTCAGATGGCACCGCACCTAACACGCCTCGCCTTACCAGGTTGCACCACTATCCTTTCCGGCATTACCGAACTCGTTCGCGACCTCGTGATCGACGAGTATTCGGAGAAACATGGATGGGGTGTAGTGTCAGAGCGATGCGACAATGGATGGCACTGCATCGTTCTCACCCTCTCGTAACTCATTGGATACAAGATCTCTGACGACTGGGCTCACACGGGTTGCGAACCAATGCTTTAAAGCGTCATCATCGGAATGAGTAGGCGCCTTTGGCGCCCCTTTCTTATTCGATCCCCTCTCGCAGCTAAAAAAGCCACCCACGACGCCATCCCAACACGCAGAGCCCTAATTCTTCTTGCCTGGGTCGCCACTGGAGTGGTTATCTAAGAGCTAAAGCGCAGGCGCTGCGCTTAGACAGATGGCTACCTATCCGAAACGATACACCTATGAAAGCGATATTCTTCGAGCAACACGGTGAAATTGATACCCTCAAGTACGCGGATATCCCTCAACCTGAACCGAAAGTCGGAGAAGCGCTCGTCCGAGTACGCGCAGTCGCCTTAAATCACCTCGATA
>JBIIEK010000168.1:0-6726 GCA_044237895.1 Bdellovibrionota bacterium | reverse complement strand
GCGGGAGCAGGAATCTCTGAGTCCACTTTGTCAGTTGAGATCTCAAGGATCACCTCGTCCTTCTGAACGGTGTCACCCACTTTCTTGCGCCACTTGGAAATGGTTGCCTCGGCGATCGACTCACCCATCTGTGGCATCAACATCTCAACTTTCATGGTCTACGGCTCCTCAAATACACTGGAAAATCAATAGTCGTTATAGACCTATACGAACTTTAGATAAAGCTTCTCGTAGCTGTAAGATGATATCTGCCGCAACCTCTTCGCAGCTTTTTTAAGACGCTTTAATGAGAAGATGTTCTATAAAATGGCGCGGGCAGCGCTGGCGCCATATATTCGAACTTATTATGTTTTATTGCTACGAGGCGCGTGTCCAGAGGTCCGTCCGTCAGTAACCTTCCTCTGCAGTCCACTAGCCGATGACTAAAGATACGATCTCCCCCCTCTTTTCCGATATCTCACTTCCACCCGCTAATGCTCGGCTGGACTGCACATCTCGGCATCATTTCGCCAAAACGCTCAAAAGACTCGCTGCCGAAATTCCCGTAGCTTCTTGCTAGATCTGCTTCGAAGTAGCTGACCATGTTTTATATGCCCCGCTAAGGTTCCTGCACATAAAGCCATTCTGAGTCAGGATTCGGCATGCGTTGTACGAGCGTTGACCTGAGGCACAGAAAACCAAAATCTCTCGCTCCTTTGAGAGCTCTCCGATTCGGTTGCGCAGTTCATTCAATGGAATATTGACGGCAGCAGGGATAGAGCCACGTTGGAATTCAGCGACGTCTCGCACATCAAGAAGCTGCGCGGTTGCTGACAAGGTGGCGACGTCACTCCATTGAGCTACCGAGACGCGCTCGGCCCTGATGTTTTGGCCGACCATTCCAGCCATATTAACAGGGTCCTTCGCGGACCCGAATGGTGGCGCGTAACAAAGCTCTAGTTCCGCGAGGTCGTCGATAATCATTCCTGCCTGAATAGCAGTCGCTAGTATGTCGATCCTCTTGTCGACTCCGTCCGCGCCGACCGCTTGAGCTCCAAGAATTTTTCCGGTCTCTGTATGATACATCACTTTGAGGGCTAGTGGTGCCGCGCCTGGATAGTATGAGGCATGAGACATCGGGTGCAGATGAATTGCTTCGTAAGGAATGTTGTTTCTCCTGAGCAGCTTCTCGTTGGCCCCTGTGCACGCCGCGGTGAGGGAGAATGCTCGCACTATCGCTGTTCCAAGAGTGCCTGAATATCGCGAGTGAATACCGCAAATATTGTCGGCAGCGATTCGGCCCTGACGATTCGCTGGACCCGCAAGGGGAATAAAAGCAGGTTTACCGATAATGCTATGAGTGACTTCGATACAATCACCAACGGCAAAGATAGAGGGATCGCTCGTTTGAAGAGTTTCTGACACCTTTACTCCACCGGTTTCGCCGATCTCGAGTCCCGCCTCCTTAGCCAGCTTCGTTTCAGGACGAACGCCGATCGACCAAATGACAAGATCGACCGTTTTGGACGCTCCTCCCCTTGTTTTTACGGTGAGAGATCTATTCCCGAATGCTTCGATAGCGTTAACGCCGTCGTTGAGTTGTATCTGAACACCGTGATTCCGGATCTCATCCTGTAAAGGCGCCACCATCTCACCGTCAAGGGGCATCAGTAGCTGTGGATTCGATTCAAATACGGTGCACGCAATGTTTCGGCGGTGCAACTGTTCCACCATCTCTAATCCAATGAATCCGCCGCCTACCACTGCTGCCGTAGATGGCTTGTTATCACCGATCCAAGCGATAATACGGTCCATGTCGGGAACATCGCGAAGCGAAAAGACGCCCGGGAGGTCCAGGCCCGGGACTGGTGGCTTGAGTGGTGACGCGCCTGGAGAAAGGATGAGGTGATCGTAGGATTCGCGATAGGTCTTCTTGTTTTGAATGTCGAGGACCTCAACTTCTTTTGCCTCTCTATCTATCTTCAAGACTTCATGGCGTGTGCGAACATCAAGGACGAATCGATTGCGGAGGGTCTCCGGGGTATGTTGTAGGAGCTTAGATCGGTCAGCGATCTCTCCTCCTATGTGATAAGGCAACCCACAGTTAGCGAACGATACATAACTACCACGCTCGAATACGATGATCTCTGCATTCTCCTTTAGCCGTCGGAGTCTAGTCGCGGCGTTCGCTCCCCCTGCTACTCCGCCTACGATGAGTACTTTTGGATTCTGTGTCATGCGGGACCCCTCGAGTAAAAACTTTGCCGACACTGTATCTCTGACAACACCAGCGGGAAAGCTTCGAGATTATGTCGCGCATGAGCAGGGGTGCTTAACTAGTTGTGATAATTGCTTTTGTGGTGTTAGTGGCTTGCGCTTATCCTCGCCACAAAAAACGCCGATATTCTCCATGTCACCCCAGGAGAGCGTTATGAAGCGAACCCTTTTGTGCATCCACGTGATGCCGCACGAATTTGGAATGTTTGAGCGATGGATCTCGGATCTCCGAAGTGCTCTCGCCAACCTCGGTCACAACGATACTCTCGTACTTCGCGCCTCCTTAAACCTGAACCCAAAACTAGTGGATTGGAGAGAGAGCTCGCTTACCCCAGACTACTTCGTCGAAAAATTCCTCCGCCTCACGAAAGGGATCGTGAACATCAACGAGATCGTATCTGATGAGAGTTTGTGGGGAACGACACAGCAACGACGGGAGAGTATCGCGCTTGAATACGATCAGTTCATATTTGCCGATGCAGATCTCGCCTTTCCTCCGCACTTTCTAAAGGGACAGCTCGACGCTTCGTATCCATTACAAGGCCGCTACATGATGTTTCCGCGTATGGTGCGGCTCTGGGACAGTACGTGGGACTGCATCGTGCATCCGGACTTCCTCTCCAAGGAACTCAATTATCACCTCACTCACGATCCTAATATGACGCGGGCGCAGCTTAAACAGGAGATTCGTGCCCAGCAACTCGACGGCCTTAAATTCTCCGGGGGATGGTTTACTCTCTATTCCAAAGAGTTTTTTGACTTCGTCGGAATTCCCGAAACTCTTGGAGGATATGGGGCCGAAGATACCTATGTTGGATTCGCGAGTGTCATCGCTCGTCAGAACGGATTTTCTATCGATACGTATAACCTAGAGGGGGTCTATATCTCTGAGGATTATCTGTATCGAGATCCTACGTACGGCGGACAGATCAAACTCTTTGATGTGCAAAAGCAGATGCGAGAGAGAGCTGAGAAGAATGTGCCTGATGAGTTGAATAAGTTCGCCAAGCGGGCACTTGGAAAGGATCTACACTTTTTCTTGGGAGCGTATACCCCATAATAGTCCCATGGCGTGAAAATCATGGTTCGGATTGGGACAAGCGGGTTGCGGTCGAGGTGCCCTTCGGACAGTTTTTAATCTATCACGCAAGAGACCGTCACCGACTCGGTTGGCACCTTGGTTTCAATATCTCTGTGAAATAGCTCCAACGAGTAGGGGACGCTCTGATGTGAGGGATCAAATTTAGAAAGTTCGATGCGAGTTGGCTTCATGAGATCCGCGAAGTTCTTTGGACGGTCTGGCGCGTTCTCTCCAAGCGGCTCCATCGAAAGACGGATTCGTTCGCCGTTTTGCATCTCCCATAAATAAGACAACTTTGAACCCTCTTTCAGGAACGACATCATGGCGATAGTTCCAAGGTGAGCATTGTTGCTAGTGCTCTCCATTGAATAAAAATCACCCACCTCCATACGAGCGAAGCGGCTCGGATCAAAAAGGTGTAGGCATGGGTTTGTTACTGCCAGCGCTAACGTTGCTCCCGCCTCGGCTTTGTCGATAAGCCACTCTAATCGAATCAATCCCGGGGCTTTGTTCGTAGTGCTGATGGCGCCGTATTGTGTCGCGTTTGTCAGGAGTTCATCGACGGCCCAGCGCACCTGAGCTTTGCCTATACCGGCACGGATTGCTTCCTCGACTATTGAACTCACGTAAAGTTCAAGTCTGTGTTTGGTTTCTGTTGCTAGTTGAGGATTATGGGAGCTCTCTCCTAGCGCGTTGTACGATTCCGGAAAGGGGTAATCTATCCAAAGGTCCCCGGTAGCCAAGGTTTCAGGGAGCGTGGACCAGATATGCCTCCCTTGGAATTGCGAGATATCACGAAGGTCGAAAGGGGTGGTTTCGGGAAGCTCGCCCCTTGTGTTTTCTAGAGTTGATGACACCATAAACTTCTCCATGTTTAAGGTATAAGGCTCTCTCGCCCGGATCATAGCGGTTGGAACGGGATCTTAGAAACACTTTTTCGTGTAGTCGTTCGACTTGGAGTTTGATTTTGGATGGCGAACGTAGTGGAGAGGCGGGAGAACGCTTAACCCTAGGAGTTTTCCAGCTTTTTTAGCTCATTGTAAAAATCTGGAAGCGTTGCAACAAACCGGAGGAGGGCTCGTATCTCGTCGCGTGGGATTCCCTTCTCCAGAAGCGTTTCGACACGATCGATAAAACGACCTAATTCGATCTCCGCCCTCTTAGTCCCGGGGATTAGATTTTGTGACTCTCCCGAGCGATCTAGCTCAGCCAACGCCATCTCGGAGTACGTTTTTGAGTACTGAGAAAGAAGAAGCTTACGAATATCGGCGACCGATTTGCTCGGATCTCCGAGTTGGCTTCGCATCTCGTCAAGCATACCCCCTTCAAACGATAGCGCACTGAAAATACCGGTCCGGCATAAATCCGTCACGATGTGGTCCGCTTCGTGTGTGGCGGTGTGCTCAGGAAGCTTGTTCCGCAGGGTCACAATAATCGCGGGGACATGTCGCGGCGTCTCCACAGATCTATTTGCGAGTAGGGACGCTATCCCACCTATCATGAAACCGGCTTGTGCCAATTCTTCAGCGTTCTTGGATGGAATGAACTCAGTTACGTAGAGAGAGACGTACCCCAGATTTCGCGGGTCGAGGAATACCTCTCTTTCTATCTTATCAAGCGTCCACACATTTCGGCTCGCGTCAGCATATCTATTTAGGGCTACCAGGAGGTTCTCCGCCGATTTGTGGCGTTCGTCACATGGAGCCCCCGGAACGAGCCCCTTGAGGTCGTTAAGCCAGAGCGCCGTGGAGCCTCTCGCGATCGCGAGTTTGCAGGAGAGGACCCCCAGGCCCCGTTCATTACCTCCGTCAAGCCACTTGAATGCTGCTTCTAGACCAAGAGTGGATTTAGCGTTGGCTCCTTCGCTTTGAAGCCAATGGGCGACGTTGGTGTTCTTAAGGAGGCGGTTGAAGATGTCCCTAAGCTCGCCCTCTCTCCCCTGCTCGACGAATCCTGCCATCTGAAGGAGCGTCTCTCGTAGTTCAGGGGATGGTGGGGGAGCGTGAGTTTTCTCTTCGGTGAACCATCGTCGCGCCCAATCGTGCACTCGACCCAGTAAGGTGGCGGTATCTGGAGTCGGGTTTGCATCCGCTAAAAATTTTGCGAGTCTCGCCTCCAATCTCTCCTTGCTCCACAAGCTTGTGGGGATCGGGAGAGTGTTCGGTCCAGCAAGGTTCTCCTGTTCAATAACGGGGCCCATCTTCGTATCGCACAAAAGCAGGGGGGATGTAGCCTGGAGGCATCGATGAAAGCGCTTTTGATAGTTTTCTGGAATGTGAACGATGGTGGAGTCTGTGGAGGTTCCTGTGCCGAGTGCGGTATTCAGGTTGACGGAGACCTCCTGCGTCACCGATTGGATGACGTCATCGGTTGAAGGGCCGGTCGGTGCTTGCAGTTCTTTGTGTGTGTCGGCTGTTTTCATCGCTTATTGTGATATGGGCCTACACTGAGCTTTTGTGGCATTTTCTGAGCTTTTCCGCCGACTTTGTTCTTAGTTGGAGCGGAGAAGGGAGCGGTGAAGGGGCCGTTTCGTATCTGATAAGTCTATGTCATGCGACCCGTACGCTCTACGGATGGAGGTCAGCGAAAAGATGGAGCAGCGAAAAGACGGCGCAGCGAAAAAGATGGTGTAGTCAAACAGTAGGGAAATCCTTAAAAACCCAGACAACCAAGAGGAATGCTCTGAGTTGCCTGGGCAAATGGTAGAACCTACTCACTGAGTTGGCGCTACGCTTAAGACATCTGCCAATCCCTGTCGATCAAATGGCACATCTCCGATATGCCTCTTCGCTCGATCAGGATCCTGGATCGCATAGAGAGGAGTTCTCTGTGCGCCCTGCGATGAGACTTTTTTCAAGTCCGGCAGGGTGGGATTTACGGGGATATTCATCGGCAAGCTGCTGCAGCCGCTAATAAATATCATACACGTGACGGCCAACGTGATGCTCTTCATGGTGCTTGTCCTTGGCAAGCACTGCAAAGTTCAAGTAGGTAGCCACGAGCTACCTCTCTCCCTCTGAATGCTCCGTGAGCGCACGGAGTGCCGTGCTCGATCAAGGAGCATCCAAAGGAAAACCTTCTACCCTATTTCTGAATGACGTACACCGATACTAGTTATGGCGATCTGGGGATGGGATGACTCATTAGAGTGGAATTTGTGCGTTTTTGTATGCAAAAGCCACCTTCTGCAGATTTTGTGAGGTGAAATTACATGGAGGGGCACCGGCCCCGGTGCCCACAGGTACAAACGTGTCGTGCGTGTAATATCGCGGGTTCCGATAAGCCGGCGAGGCCGCCGGCCCTCCAGGTGCGATTGTGGCGGGGACGACTGCAACGTGGAATTCAATCAACGACCGACCGTCAATTTTCCGTGAAATCCATTGGAGGGC
>JBIIEK010000167.1:0-6762 GCA_044237895.1 Bdellovibrionota bacterium | reverse complement strand
GGAACTGCCTCCTCATACGGGCTGAGGCTTTACGGCAGTCAGGCATCCTTGGCCCATGACTCCTCAACCTCAACCCAGCGGAGATCTATTATATAATAGGTTAAGGCAGTTACCGCGACCAAGAACTCTAAGAATGAACGCCATTTGGGCCTCTTCTTTGAACAGGGCGCTATCGCAATAGAACACTGAATGAATATGGAGCCCCCCCCTAACCGCCGATGGCTCGGTCAAAGAACTCCGTTGGAGGGAGGAAGGTCACCTATGGAGTGTTGAAAGAGGCTTCCGACCGAAATCCAGTCCCGTCGAATCGCGCGATCACGAAGGGGCGCAACATCTCATACCACCCCTTGAACGGCTTAATCTTACTGTAGCGTTTACCCGCTGCTGGGTATCGCATCGTTACCGGCACCTCGGTCCAACGTATCCCTCCGTCGAGCAATATCTTGGCGTAGAGGTAGTATTCAAATCCATACGTGTACATCCATTCTTTATGCCAGTCGAAGCCAGCTTGCTTAATGATGGAGAGCTTAAAAGCTCGATAGCCGCAGGTCGCGTCTGTCAATTTCGCGCCCGTCAAGGCCCGCACAAAATGGTTAACCATCGGAATCGAGTTCTTTCGAAACGTAGGAAGATTCGGCGACGAACCTCCTTCCATGAAACGACTTCCCGTTACGTAATCCGCCGTACCGGTGAGAACGGGCTCCATGACGCGACTCATCTCTGAAGGGAGCATCTTTCCGTTGCTAGCGATGGTTCCAAACAGGTCATACCCGTGCTCGATGGCCCAATCAATCGCGACGATATAACTGTAGCCCACCCCTAAATTCTTTGGGATCTCCAGATACGGATACCCACTCTCACGCACGAGCTTTTCAGAGCCGTCGCTACTTCCGTTGTTGACCATCAAAAGCGTATCACACGGAAGGGGTTGCTGCTTCAGTTCCTCTAGAACCTGTGGCAACTCCTCTATCTGGTTATACACCGCCATGAAAAATACACTCTTCATCTCATCTCCTCTCTTAAGCGGCTTGATACGCACATAAAAGTCGTATTGGCTTTAGCGATACCGCTGTCCTTTACAGGGTTGGCGCTCTACTCCCTCGCGGTACAGACCGCATACAGCTCAGTGCAGTACAGAGGCAGTTCATCCGAAAGCGCATTGAGACCTTCTATTATTTTAGGGTCCCAATTCATCATCAACGCGTTCGACAACGGTTTTAGGAAGGTACCTGTGAGCTCTTGAACGTCAAACCCAGCTTCCCTAAGGTGGGTCATGAGCAGATCTTTTCGGTACACTCGACGGTGTTCGCACTTAAGGTCCCGCTCTGAGAGTTCGTCGAGAGATTTGATCATCCCCATCGCCAAGCCCAACTTCCTGTTGAAAGAATCCGCATTAGGAACAACCACGTGAAGGCGTCCTCCAGGCGAGAGGAATTTTCTAATTTTTGAGAGGACCCCTACTGGATCGTCCAGGTGCTCCAACACACGGGCCGCGATAATGTTGTCAAATTTCTCCGTTGTGGTGAATTCTTCAAAAAGACAGTGATGAACCTCCACCTCCGGAAAGTTCTTCTTGACCCATTGTACGTTCTTCTCAGCACCTTCAACGACGACGACTCGCTTGAAATGCTTGAGAAGTCGCTCAGTCATCAATCCGTCCGCCGAACCAAGCTCAAGCGCCGTGCCTGGATACGCGCGACTCTTCATCTTCAACCAGCCATAGTGAATAAGGACTGAATCGAAGTCCTCTCGAGTTTTATACCACTCCGCGACCGCGTCAACTTTATCTCGAATCTCTTTGGCGTTACTCATGAAACTCCCCTTTAACGTTGCGTCCTCGTGCAAGGAGAATCTCCCTGCGACATAGCTCTCGCCTTCTCGAATCTACTTTCTAAGAATATCTCTGAGCGAATCACAGACATATCCGATCTGCTCATCTGTAATCTCTGGAAAGAGCGGAAGGGAAAGGATCCTCTTCGACATGGTCTCCGCAACTGGGAAGTCACCAACCTTGTATCCCAGATGAGCGTACCCACCTTGAAGGTGAAAGGGCACAGGATAATGAACAACTGTAGAAACACCTCTATTCAACAACTCTTTAGCGACGTTGTCCCGATCACGGACCTGGATGACATACAGGTGAAACACGTGCTCTTCTGCCGTACGGATATCTGGCAAGATGAAGTCGTCACTTTGATACTGGGCGAGATGCTCACTATATTTTTGGGCGGCCTCCCACCTCTTTCTATTCCACGAGGCGAGGTGCTTAAGCTTGATACTAAGGACTGCCGCTTGGATGCTATCGAGGCGCGAGTTCATGCCCTTTTCGGGATGTTGATACTTAACCTCAGAGCCGTAATTTCTGAGCTTACGAACCTGCCGGAAGAGCTGCTCGCTGTCCGTTGCTAGTCCTCCACCATCACCGTATGCCCCGAGATTCTTACCGGGGTAAAAGCTGAAACAGCCGATCTCACCGAAGGTGCCTGCCGTTTTTCCTCTCCACTTCGCTCCGTGCGCCTGGGCGGTGTCTTCAACAACCGCCAATCCATGACGCTTGGCAAAATCCATGACCTGATCCATATCACACACGCGGCCATAGAGATGTACTGGACAGATCGCCTTGGTTTTCGATGTTCGTGCACTCGCCAACTGGGAGTAATCCATGAGATAGGTTTTTGGATCTATATCAACGAGGACCGGTGTAGCCCCCGCTTCTAAAACGCCAATAGCCGTTGCCACAAACGTATTTGCCGGCACGATTACCTCGTCACCCGGACCTATTTTGAGAGCCTCGAAAGCGAGTCGTAGCGCGTCCGTTCCGGATGCGAGCCCCACACTAAAACTACTTCCCAAGAAAGCCGCGAAGGCTTTTTCAAACTCCTCTACCTGCGGGCCCAAGATGAAAGAGGTCTTCGAGCACACATCCTGGATTGCTGTATCGATCTCAGCCTTCAGGTCCCGATACTGAATTTCTAGATCAAGGAAAGGAATCTTCATAACTATGCGCTCACTTTATTTTGACTTCCGAAGATCAGACTAGCGGAGCTTTGCGCCATTCCACCGTCGGCGATCTGCTGAGAACGCCACAAACTGACTGGGCGCCCACCCTCGTTTGCTGATCGACTCAATGCTTCCAACACTCGAACGACATCGAGCCCACCGTATCCATCCGTTTTGGGGTTCGATCTTGTTCGCACGCAATCAATAAAGTGGCAGCACTCGTTTCGAAGAGGAGATCCTGTCGAGATCTCCGGTTGGATACACTCCCCATCACGTATCGACATACGGAAATTGTTGAAGGTATCCGTATACTCAGGGAGTTTATTGACGGTGACACCCTTATCGAAAATCTTGATCGGACGTTCAGGTTGCATGTCGTCAAACGTCAGCATCTTCCGGTCCCCGACCACCGTGATCTCTCGCTTCTTTTGAGGGTCCAACCAGCTCACGAAGAACGCCGCCACGCGGTTATTCGAGTAGTGAAGCACACCTTGAGCGATATCCTCAACGGGCCGCCCAAGCATGTTATAAGCCGAGCAGGTAACCTGCATCGGAAAAGTGCCAAAGATATAATTAAAAATTGAGATGTCATGAGACGCGAGATCCCACAGAGCATTCACATCGGAGCGGAAAGGTCCTAAATTCGTACGCAGCGCGTGAATGTAAAAGAGATTACCAAGATCCCCCCGATCCACGATTTCTTTCAAGGCGTTGATGCCTTCGTTGTACAGGAAGATATGGCCCGTCATGAGGGTTAATCCACGTCTCTTCGCCTCATCACACAACTCAAGCCCTTCCTGACTGTTCATCGCGAGAGGCTTCTCTACCAAGATGTGTTTGCCCGCCTCTAAGGCCTGCATGCCGATCTGAAAATGGAATTCGGTCGGAACCGCGATGACAACAGCATCGAACTCGTGCTTACTGAGGCACTCCTGAAAGGTATTCTCTATGGTAAGTCCCGGAATACGCTCCGCTACCAACTTCCGGCGCTCGGCAGACGACTCGGCAGCCACGACGACCTTTGCATTCGGATGCTGCTCAATCGCTCGAACGATATTGGGCCCCCAATGCCCCAGTCCAACAACGCAAACCCGCGTCGGGTCTGTAGACATGGCATCCCCGTCCCTAACAACTTTATTATCGGATTGTCCCATTGAGACCACCTTTGGTTATCCACACCAACTTACTTCAGATCTTCCTTAATCGGCAGATAGCAATTGCACCGCAGAACACCGTTCTTCAGGCATGGGTGCTGCATACTCTCCCCCAACGAAGATTTGGATGACCCGTAGGACGAAACAGCTTCAAGGGACCCCTCTAGGACCCCCATTTTTGGTCTATTTACCCCTCAATCCGAGGATTTTAGGGTATAGACGCCGATCTTCGGCCACTTCTAAGCTTCTCCGTTCCCGCCAGACTTAGAATCGATCCCTCGGACACCATGAAAGGTCTCGCCCCTGAGGCTCACGAACACTCCGTCTACACAATGCTGATCCCAAAGTCGCTCTCTCCGGTCTCTCGCTCTACTCCTCGATATCGGTCTTCCCGGGGGGGGATTAAACCGAACAGTCCACCCGGACCGCGACGCGATTCGTGGCGTCTCGACAGAGAGACACCTTTTGTTTAGTCTTTTTTCCAGGCACTTACATCTAATCACCTGTCGCGGCCTTCGCCAAAGCTCATGACGTATCCCTTATGACTAAACAAATCGCTCACGGCTCACGACCGGTCTTCATACGGACTCTCGTCTTCTGTCTTCTTCTCCTCATAGTGACCTCATATCTCGTCCTTGTCGCTGAAACTCACCAAGAGGTCGCCCTAGGATTCCTCAAACCGTATGTGGATCAAGGAATTCCATACTCCAAGTATTTCGAGTTTGAGGCCCTCTCGCTTCTTACGGAAGTTCAAAAAGGGCTGATAGGCCTGGCCGGCATTATCACCCTCACCCACCTCGTTTTTTTTAGAAGCGCGAGCCTGAGCGCAACCCTCATTCTACTGACGGCGTTCTCCGCTATATATGGACAGATCGCCTTCGCGCTGAAGGATCAAACGGCAGGATCGTGGGGCTACGGCATAGCTATCCTCCTTGCAGGAGTATTCTGCTGGATAAGTCCCAAGAACAACAACTTTGAGGCACACAAGCCAGCCTCATTCAAAACGCCTGAAGCGCTTCTCTTCGTAAGCCTCTTTACGTTAGCGCTCTTTTTCCGATTCTACGCGCTTAACCGCATCCTTCATTTCTTCGACGGTGAACACGCCCCTTTTCTGATGGCCGCTAATGACCTTCGTGGAATGCACCTCGCAAATGTGGGAGACAATGGACCGTGGTCACCGTTCGGCTACAGTTTTTATCTGAACGTATATGCCTGCACGAAGTTATTTGGCACTACGATCTTAGCCACGAGATTCAGCACCGCCATTCCTGCGATGGTGATGATATTTCTCTCGTATTTTTTTCTGAGAAACCTCTTCTCTCGTCAGGTCGCACTAGTCGGCATCCTCATCCTCGCTCTTGACGCGAAACAGATCAGCTGGAGTCGATTTGAGTTTCCCCACCACGGCCCAGCGCTTCCCGCGATGCTCATCTGCTGGTTGACCTACCTCTCGTTTGAATCAAAAAAGCTTCTGTATCCCATACTTCTCGCCCTGATGATGGGATTCTCATTCCACCAATATCCGTCCGGACAAACGTCTTTCCTTATCCCGTGGATATACGTCGGATATCTGCTCCTTTTTAATCGTCGCTACAAATGGACCGTGTATGCGTCACGACTTCCGTTCATGCTGCTCGGAGTCGCTCTTTGGTACTATGGCTACTCAATCGCTCTCTACTTCGCGTACGACCAGTTAATGCCACCTACGTATTTCGCTCGCTTCGATGGTCGCGTGTCGTGGAAGGGGTTACCTGGGGAGCTGTCTCTACTACAACAAGTTTTACACATGCTCTCCCTGTATTGGCAAAACTGCGAACAACTCTTTGGTTCCATGATTGTTCGACTGAGCCACCCACATCCACCGCAGGAATTGACTCCCGATTTCGGATACCTCTCCCTTCGAACGGTCTTTCTTCTCGTTCCCCCGTTTTTCTTAGTCGCCCTCGCTAGACTGCTGACTAATATCAAGTGGAAAGAGGGAGCGTTGCTGATGTGTTGGTTCATGGCGGGGATCCTACCAGCAATCCTGTCGAACGAGGGGGTCTCAAGACGCGCAGCATCGATATTCCCAATGCTGATATTCTTCGCAGCAACCGGATACGAGTTTACGAGGAGCGCTCTCTTAAAGAGCGGTCGAAACGTAGCGAAATATCTTACACCTCCTCTCGAGCTCGCCACCGCGACCGCCATACTGCTTGCGACATTTCACCAGATCCTCTCAGGTATTCACCTTCCTTACAGAGAACCGGCAGAAAACGTTGTAGTGCGAAAACTCTCCGACATCTTCGAGCCCCGATCCCTGATATTTATCGATTACGTCGAACACTACATGCCAGGAAAGCTAACCTTCCTTCTACTCGACTATTTTAACGATGAAAAAAACAAACCGATGGCGTGGGTAGTACTCGAAGAAAGCTCAAGACGTCAGCTTATAAAGCCCTACACGGACCCAAGAATAGCGGTAAATTCCCTGCAGGATTCGATGTTCTATCGATGGACGAGCCTGTATGAGCAGCTACCGATGCTTAAAGCAAACCAGAACTGGGATAACTTAATTTATATCTTAGTAAGATTCCCTAACACTGAAGAGAGCGGAGAGTTTGAGCAA
>JBIIEK010000165.1:0-6775 GCA_044237895.1 Bdellovibrionota bacterium | reverse complement strand
GTAATCCCTATCGGGTACCGTTCCGTGCGCGAGGATCCAGCGTCCTACGGTAATATGCCACCAGAGATCGGGATCCGAGATTGGCAACGAGATATAGGATCCGACAACGATGCCGAGAGACAACCACAAGACGATCTGAACGAATTTGGATTGGCCAATCATGAGGTATTTTACCACGCGACGGTGCGCGGAAACTTAACGTTAACTGGTACTGCTTCAAAGAATTCTCTATTCAATCGTAGGATCGGCATGAGCCATACCCCTCAATAGGGAAAAGGTTATGAAGGGCCTTCCCTGCCCCTTCCGGGAAAAGATACGGGAGGCGGCGAGACCTGCGATTGGTCATGTAGACCCTGAGCACTGTTGGACTTTTTAATATCCCTGGACCGCTCGAGCGATAATATCCGACTTGAATACTTGCAACTCAACGCTCAAACGACTTTCTGAAGATGCACCTTAGGCGCGATTACCGTCGAAGTATGCCCGAAGATTTCGTTCGATCCGCTCATTCGGAGCCGTCCTATCGAGCAAGCACTCCTGACCGGTAATACGCTCATAGCTTCTCGCATAATGAGCGGTAAGCTCGGCCCGATACGAATCAGGGATCACGGGAGGTTCCCCCTCCCCACAAAAACCGCGCTCCAACAACCACCTTCGAATCGGCTCTTTATCGAGCATCTCAGGCGCTTCTCCCTTTCGTCTCCGATCCTCGTACGACTCAGCAACCCAGAACCTTGAGCAATCAAGCGTGTGAATCTCATCGGCTAAAACAACTCGTCCATCGAGCATTCCGAACTCGTACTTTGTGTCCGCGAAAAGGAGCCCACGCTGAGAGAGATCGCGAGCCGCCATCGAGAATAAGGCCAAGGCCAGGCTACGAACCTCTTCCCACACTTGAGATTTTACAATCCCGCGCTCTACAATTTCAGTTTCAGAGATTGGGGTGTCATGTTGTCCCATCGCCTCTTTCGTCGATGGCGTTATTATCGGTTCCGGCAATTGGTCGAACTCACCTAAGCCTGTTGGCAAACTCACGCCACTTATCGGGACACCCTTTGTATAGTCTCGCCAAGCACTCCCTGCGAGAAATCCACGCACGACAACCTCGATCGGAATAATCGAGACCTCTCGTCCGATCATCACACACGGATCAGGGACGGCGACTACGTGATTCTCAGCGACACTAGAGGATCGCTTAAACCAGTAATGGGCAAGTTGCGTTAACACCTGCCCTTTGCCCGGCACTGTAGTTAGGATCCTATCAAAAGCACTTAGTCGATCCGTCGCTATTAATACGCGATGTTCACCGCGCACATAGCTATCTCTCACCTTGCCTGCATAGCGAGAGCCTATCCAATCGAAATGAGTTTCAGAGAGAGCAGGCGCTACCGTATTATTCATCTGTCTGGTCCTCCACTCGCTTCCTCTTTTGAGCAGCCCGGATAACTTCAAGGTTATACCGAACTGCGCCCCATACCTTTGCCTCTTCCGGGAACGCGTTTGGTTGTGCCTGAAGCCTTGCGGCACCAATAATAGCCTCTAACGCGATGGTCCTTTGCTCCTTTTCATCAAGTCCCATATCTGCCCTTATGAGCCGAAGAACCGCCTCATTGTTTAGGATAGCAGCCTCGAGGGCAGGATTATCTCCCGGTCGAAGCTGAGCCTTGGCAGCCCGGAACGAAGTCAACGCGCAAGCGAGGTCTCCGTTTTCGCCCTCTGAGCTGAAGAGGGCTCGTGTCAAATGATACGTTCCTGTCATCCACATTGGAACCGCTCGATGCGCAAAGGATGTCCATGTAGATTTAATCCCCGCCACTGCTCGAACTTCCCGCTCAAACTGAAGTGACTCAGATGGAGCTCGCAGCGCCGTTACGTACCCGTTCAGCGGGTCTATTAAGCGACCAATAAACAGGGACGTATCGTAATCCATACTCTTAGAGAGGCCAAACATCGGCACCCCAGTGATGATCTTCAGATCATTAATCTTATGCACCTCGAGATAGCGCGCCCCCAGTGCTCCGCTGGGAAAACTCGAGAGCGCTAAAGGCTCAGGCACACGAAGAGATACGTTTAGCCATCGTTCGCTTCCCCACACCACTCCGAGAATCTTTGGATGAGTGCCCAAGACCTCTTGCGCCTCCGCCGATGACTCAAGGACAGTTTCCAGAGTCCCCACTTTCACCAACGCTCCACTACCAACAACCGATCGAAGTTTATCGCGCACGATAGTCGTCTGAGAGCCCAGTCGATCATTTTCAAAACGAGCGACCAACAATGACCCGGGAACAAGGCCTACATCCCCATATCGAACAACCGCGCCCGTTAAAGCAGCCAGACACGCAGCTCCCACTATAGCCCTAGGCAAGCGCACGGAACTGATCACCATTTTAGAAAAAGCGAAGAGAACAACGCCTAAGACGACACACTGGGAGACGATCCGAACCTCAGTATTACCACCAAAAGCGGTTATACCAAGAGCGCCCATGACACTCATCGCTGCGGCTAGAGAGAGTAAACGTATGGTTGGAGAAGGAACAAGCATCGCCCCAAACTTAGCACCTCCGCCCCCTGGGGCAAAAGACTCAAGAGCCACACCACATTCCTTATAGAACCTGCCGCGGTCCCGCTAATCCCGATAGGGTCCGAAAGATGTTCAGCATTTTATCGAAAACGCGGAGCCAGTATAAAGCCCTCGCAAAAATCCCCTCAGGCTTCGGTTGGCTGCAATCAGGGATAGCTTCGTCTTCGGATGAAACCGTGCTCGATGTATCACATGAGGGTCCACCCGTGCGCGTTTTGACCCTGTATCTTAAGAGGAGCCTCTACCTATCATCCGGGAGCTCATCGCCAGTATCGTCGATACCGAAGCGGTCCTTCAATAAAGCCACTAAGTCGAGGCTGCTGCGGGGGTCTAATATCTCGTTCAGTTCGGTGCCGGTTATAGTGAGGTATTGAACACCATGAGATTTTAACAAACCGGGCAAGCGATTCTGGCGCTCTAGTTGATCGACCTCTATGTACGACGAGAAGTCAGGGGCGAATTCAACAACCATTTTGGGGTCATCGGCGGCGTCTACGACCGTAAAAAGACACCTACTCCGTTCCGCCCACGCCCGCGTCTCAGAATCACAGACATCCGTTTTAATGGTTATCTCACCACCGCAAACGGCACGCACACTCATACTGAAGAGCACCCGGTCCTCTCCGAAGAACCCGGTCAAAAGACGAAATAATTGAGCCTCAGTCAGAGACATCTCAGCCATAGTTCTAGTATCGCAGAACGTTTAAGGCTGGACAAACCAGAAGATTGTAAATCCCATAAGGTCGCGAAGTGGATGGAAAGTGACAGAAGTGCCGAAGTTTGGTCTACTATTTGACATGGCAATTTTAGACGTAAAAATCATCCCCGATCCTATTCTTAGGGTGTCCACGGAGAGGGTCACCGTATTTGACCAAAAGCTCCACACCTTCCTCGACGATATGTACGAGACGATGATTGACGCTATCGGCATCGGCCTAGCAGCCCCGCAAGTCGGCAGTACTCAACGCATAGCGATCATGGACCTTACGATTGAAGGGGTTCCCTATCCCACGATAACCTCCCTTTCAGGCAAGGATGCTTCTGCCCATGTCCACCAGGGACGTCTTGAACTGATCAATGCAGCACTCGTCAGCAAGGGCGCTATCGTCGCGTCAGATGAAGGATGTCTAAGCATCCCAGAGTATCGAGACAGCATAAAGCGGCCGGGGACAGTTGTCGTCACTGCTCAAGATCGAAACGGTGATGAATACAAGGTAGAGGCCGAGGATCTTACGGCGTTCTGCATTCAGCACGAATTAGATCACCTCGATGGAGTACTTTTCGTGGACCACCTGAGCCGCCTAAAGATGCAGCTCTTTCGACGATGGTGCGCGAAGAATGGGTTCGAGTGGCAACCCCGAATTGGAAGCTAACGGCACGCATGAAGATCCTCTTTTTCGGAACTCCCGATTTCTCCGTTCCAACTCTCAAGGCTCTCATTGAAACCCCAGGTGTTTCCGTCGGGGCAGTCCTCACTCAGCCTGACCGACCCGCCGGGCGTGGCGCAAAGATTACTATGTCGCCTATCAAAGAAGTCGCGCTCGCGCACAACATCCCAGTATTTCAACCCGCGTCTCTCCGAAAAGAATTCGCGATACTTCGCCCAGAACTCGAAGCTCTCGGGCCTTTTGATCTCGGAGTCGTCATCGCCTTCGGTCAGATACTTCCCAAAGATGTTCTCGAGCTCCCAAAACATGGCTGTGTAAATATCCACGCATCACTTCTACCCCGTTGGCGCGGAGCAGCCCCCATTCAAAGGTCACTTCAATCGGGAGACTCTGAAACCGGAGTATGTCTCATGAAGATGGACGAGGGGCTCGATACCGGAGCTGTTTTCTCAAAGGCTATCCTGCCAATAACACCTTCGGACACTGGAAGCTCTCTTCACGATAAGCTTGCCAATCTTGGGGCGATGACTTTAGTGCGCGACCTACATTCAATCGTTGGGGGCAGCCTTTCGTCAACTCCTCAGCCCTCCGAAGGAATTACCTACGCGGCAAAAATAAAAACAGAGGAGTGCAAGATCAACTGGTCCCTGAACGCAAATGAGATCGCTCGAAACATTCGGGCATTCTCTCCCTTTCCCGGAAGCTTCACCACGTGGCGTGGGAAGCGTGTGAAGATCCTTTTTGCTCAAGACTCCCGGCGGACGCTCTCTGAGGCGGTCGATTCGGGAGAGATTCTCCATGCCCAAGGAGATCGCCTCGAAGTGGCGTGCGGCCACGGCTCCAGCCTCATCATCACCGATCTTCAGCTCGAAGGGAAAAAACGGATGAACACCGGCGAATTCCTGCGCGGCAACGTTCTTGCCGAGGGGGACTCATTTTCCTAGAAAGTCCCCCAAAACACCCTCCAAGCGAGGTTTAACGAAATCACATAAGACGAGGATGCAGGGGGAACCCGCAGCAGAGGGGATTTTTGAAATGCCTTCTAGACCAACGACGAATCCGCGCGAGAGGGGCAACGATGCCGAACATCACACTTTGCGCATTTACTTGGATGAGGTTGCGCAGCAGCCTCGCCTCCATCCAATATCAAGCGCATTTGGCGAATCATCGAATCAACCCACTGTTGTTTCTGGGGAGAGTTCTCCACTTTTACACGACGACACTTAGGCCCAAGAAGAAGATATCCGTGGGAAGGTTTAGCACCCTCAAACTCCTCCACCAGCCGCATGTATACGAGAAGTTGGGCCACATATCGGTCTCTAAGTTTTTTCGCCAATGGCTTCCGCTCTACCGGCAAAAAGAGACCCTCTTCTTTCACAAGTGCGTCAGGCTTTCCCGCCAACCCCTGCCCGCTAGAGATATACTCACGAGCGGGAAGAATCGAACTCCCTTCTATCGAAACCGCTATCTCTGAGAGAGCGAAACCTGAGTCACGATGTCTCTTCCGTGCAGCCTTCATAAATGATCGAATGACGAGCAGGGCCGCCGAGATCAAAACGATTAATTGCAAGCCGTGACTTCGCACAGACACAAAGAATATCCCACTTAAAGGATCTTCAGGAGAATGAAGGAGCAAGAAAACAACCGCGGCGGTGCACACCAGCACAGCCAGGTATCGTATCCATTTGTGAAGAAGCAACGACTCCTCAAAGACAGAGGACCACGTTTTATGAAGTTCCTTACCGAGCTCTACAGACGCTTCAACTCTCGACGTCTCTTTATCGACCCACTTGAGCTTCCATGACAGTGGGCACACAGAGAATGCTCCCACCTCTCCCGCAGCTATGATGTGTCGCCCATCCGGGCTTAACGTGGCCACCCTACTCTCCCCCTAACTGTCGCTTGCGAACGATCGGTCACGTTGTAAGTATGCACGCCTTTGGGAGACTTGGTAACCACTCTCGTACAAAGACTAGCACCCTTGCTATCGAGGGCGCGTAACTAAGCCTCGAGCCCGGCGAATACACTTACGCGCCTTTCGGTGAATCAGAGAGAAGATCTCGCGACACACCTCTTGAAGGGTCTCCGTGTCGGACTTGGTGAGAAGTACCTGCGCGGGAGGATCTATCTCGGAGGACTCAATTACCGCATCTGCAAGATGCACAGTGGTCATATGCGGGAGGTGCGCGGTCTCTAAGGCGAACTGGACCTCTGGCGCTTGATGATGCGTTAAACGCCAGAACGCGTATCGGCCGCACGCACTCGTGAACGTGCATTGCACGTGATATCGAGCGCTCTCCGGATCAAAACCAACCTTGACTTTAAAATCGTGAATCTCTTCTAAGAGAAAATTAAGCTCAAACGACTTAATCCAGCTCTTCTTAGCGCGGTATGCCGAAACCTCGTCGAGGTAGATCCCCTCAAGAACTAAACGCTCCGCGTCATACCAAAGACCGAGACTAACGGCTGGAATGTGCGATCCGTGCGACTGTTCAAATCCAGTTTGTTGCATAATGTCCGATTGGAGCGCGGGATAAAAAAAGAGGCCCCCTTTTTAGGGGGGGCCTGTGGGAATCCTCCGATTGTCAGGCCCACACTCTTTACACCACCTGACGTCGGCCGAGATTCCTCAGTGCCATTCAAGGCACTACCAACTTGTAGGGTACTATCGGAGCGACTACCGCAGACCTTTACGATTGTAGGCCAATCACCGGCCGGAACGGGGAAGCACCCAAAAACAAAACCGATAAAGCTAATCCTATTAGCTAGTTATAATATGTGTGACACCTCCTCCCTTATCTGTTAT
>JBIIEK010000164.1:0-6782 GCA_044237895.1 Bdellovibrionota bacterium | reverse complement strand
AGCCCGAATCAGGCGAGGTTGGGGCATCGCTGCTTCCTGGTCCAGCCACAACCTGTTCACGCGCCTCGGCTGTACACGTTGCTGCCTGCCCGATAGTCAAAATCAGCGCGATAAGAATTGAGGTTATTGTATTTCTCATGCCCCCAAGCCCCCTATTCATCATGGTGCGCCTGTTTCGGTGGGCGGGCAAGTCCAAAGATAGGATGATCGATCGCTTTTTTGTAAGTCCCCTGCCGTTGGTCCTGCCGCTGGTACAGGGCAACTATTTATTAATCATCTTTGGGAGTCGTTTGTGCTATTTGCCCCGAAGTACGGTTCTCTCGAGAGTTGGCCTGTACCAAGGCTTGTGGGCTAGAGGGTAATTTAGGCAACTCCCTGATCCTTTGAGATTAAACGATACGATTTTAAATCATATGACGCGCGGCTTTTTACCGCGCGGTCTCTGAGAGAAATAGTGGGGGAGGTAACGATTTTTTTGCGAAGAATCCCATAGAGCCCCACTTCGTTATGCCAGCCACACCTCAGGATGTGCGGTTACACGGCGGTCCGTAACCCCTCAAAATAAGTGGAACCGATGAGAACCCGCCCCTGCGCTGCCACATTCAAAAACTTGGCCCCAACCTGACCGGCGGCACTCTCATATAACTACAGAATCAATCGATTATCCTAGAAGGACGACCTGTTATGACCCAAGGTTATGATAAACCCAAAAGACAAGTGAAATCAGCTATAGTAGAAACTTTTTCGACGAAAGCGACGCCCCGCCGTAGCCTCTGGCGCAGGCAACACCAATGATCAAGGGAGACAACCCCTTCTTACGGAGGGGATCAAGAAACCAATGATCATAGATCAATTTAATTTTAATCCGCAGCATCGCGCACAAACAATGCACCATCGACATACTCGCCGTTGACCAACCAGCTGGTGGTATCGATAACACGCCCTCCCTTCACCACAAAACCGCCCCTATCGTTGCGCACGTACCTCTCCATATGTATTCGTAGGGCTTGCCGTTGGACTGGGGTGATGGAGTTATCGTCCTGTTTTTTAAGAAGATCATTTACATACGCCAGATGTTCTTCCTCGGACGCAAGCCGGTAGCCTAACCTTTTGGCATAGGCTGCCTGGTCCTCCCGTGTTTTGTTAAAAGACCCCTCAGAGAGTAGCGTAGTCAAAACCTTACCGCCCACGGATATCGCACCTAGTATAGCTTGGTGACCGTCGACGGTCTTAAAGAATTGGTCGTAGCCGCCCAAAAGAAAAGGATCTCTCCCTGTCAGCTCTGCCCCAATTGGCCACCTATTTCTCGCCGTACTGAATAGATCTCTCAGCTCCTTTATGCACTCAGGCCGCTCGCTGAGCTGTGCGCACATCCGAACCACCCACCTATCTGCCATCCTAGTAAGGGGCACTGTATCTTTTAATTGGAGAAGCCTCTTGGCAAGCGACCGTTGAACCTCCTCGCTTATCGTGCCGGCCAAAAGTATCTGCGCGACAGTGCCGTGATAATGGGTGTCAGCGGATACGAAGACATCCGACAACACTTTTTGCGATCGACCAGAGAGGCTTGAACCGGTTTCTGTAACGTACCCCTTGAGGCTCCATAGAATATCCCGATTGGCTTTATTGAGATATTCATTCTTGATGAGATCACCGACTAAAGATACCACTTCATCAAGCAAAATGCCCCGTTCTGCCAGGGCGCAAATAAGCTCAACCTTCTCTGCGATTCGTGATACACGCAACTTGGTAGTCTCCTCCGGCTCGCCAAAGACCCTGTGATACCATCTGGGAAGCGGAAGCTCCTTTTTCAGAACTGCGACCGCCTGAGGACTAGACCCACAAGCGCAACTCTCTACCTGCGCCCGTTCAGACTTCGTGAGATCTACGTTTTTTATTCCTTCCATCACAGCAGCGCGATGCCGGGAGCCATCCAGCGTGGCTACAACCGTGGCGGCGAGCGCACGGATAACAACGCCTCGGACCGGCGAATCGCCGTCCGGTGTTTTTTTCAATCGAGCGTGGCACGCCGTTACAACATCTTCTGCTAAAGAGGAGTTCTCGCGCACTACCCATTCAAGAGCTACCGCTACCGAGTCGCCTAACTTGGAATCCAACCCATGCTCTAACAGCTTATGAATATCTTTTCCTTCAACCGCGGCCGGCTCTCTACATACCCTCTCGATAAATCGCTGCGCGGGATCCTCCTCTCGCGCGCGAGGACCGGAGCCCGTCCATTCCGCCGGTGATGCGACCGATTCCAGCCCGACACCGGCGGGGCCCACGGCAACTTGCTCTGTGGAGGGGGCTGGTGGAACAACCGGCGCAATCGGCGTTCCTTCCTGCAGGTCTCGACTAACCCCTTGCCCTTGAACTGGCCTACGCACACTCCTATGCTGCTCGAAAAGTACTCCATCCTCAAACATCCCCCGATTCTACCCAAAGGAATTAGCTACTCACGCTTGCGGTGTGCGCATCACGGAGTAGCTGTTCGTGCAACTCATCGAGATCACGAGGGAGCGTCGGTCGTTTACTATCTTCACCGGTAGAAAATGGTTCGCTACAACAAAATTGGTCGAATTCTCTCTATTCCACCAAAAGTAGAAACGGGTGCACTATTCGCTGGACCTAGACTCCTTTTTAGTGCAAGGACCTCTAATACTCCTGCTACACGATAGTTTCGCTATCCATCTTCACTACCGAAACTCGATAGGTTTGAGCGCATGTTCAGGTTTTTGACCCGTATTTTTAACCCCTTGCAAGGTTTCAGTGCCATACCTTTTGAGTCCTCGACTCATCAAGCAGCTTCACTTTGGGGCTCATGAATGCGAGGCGCACCAGTAAGGCTACACGGGTGAGCGGTGCAGCCATAAATTGAGATATGAATACGCAACAACAGGACGCTCGTCCGACCACTGATCAACCAATCGTTGTCACTGAGCCCGTAGCAATCACTCCTTCTAAAGACCAACGGCCGCTAGGCACGTTAACAGCTCCGGGGGCACCTGCTCAGGCCTCTCCGGTGAAGCCTCCCGGTTACTCCGATACGACCTCAGAACATGCCACAGCGCGCGTGCCTGCGAAGGAACCCTCCCTTACTCTTAAAGACATTCCGGTCGACGCGGCATCCCTGGGGCAAATGGCTTTGATCGGGTATGGCGCATGGCAATTCATTCGTAATCGATTCAACTCTCTCAATTATCTTAGAAATGCCGTTAGACTTCACGTTGAGGATCTAAAGGTGCCAGAACGTGGGTCTTACTACTGGACGGGGAACGTCCCCACGGATGTCAAAATCAAACAATTGATTCAGGACCAAAATTCGCTCGGCACTAAAAATCCAAGGGACAAAAATCATCCGATCCTTATCTCGGGGCCAAAGGAGGTCGGAATGTTTTTTATCGCTAAAGCGCTCGCGGCTGAGCTCGGTCGGCCGCTGCTCAAGATTGATTGCGGAGCACTAGCTAACAGCCACGGAAAGCTCCCCGCAGGCCTCGTCTCGTTCATTGCTTTACGGGTTACTCAAGCGCAATGGCGTCACAGCGCCAAAGAGGTAGTACTAGTTCTTGATGGACTGGAACGTCTGGCCTGCGCTCAACAGGATGAGTTTATCAATAAACTCAAGCAATCACTCGCCGACCCCACCAGCCGTCTCCGCAGTTCGGCTCTCGTAGTCGGAATAAGTTACTCCGAAAGGGAAACGGCCTGCTCCACACCTCAAGCAGACCTCCTTGAGGGATTGAAGAAAACCTTTAGTAGCCCACTCCCGGCTACACCGCCCGAGACCGCTACCGAACGCTTCGATCTCCTCTCAAGTCGGATACACGGCTTCATAACATACAGGACCGGGTGGTCACAGCATCAATTCTCCCAAGAGGACTCGCTGTTCCTTCGAGCAATAGCTCACTCCTTACCGGAGATCGCCATCAACGACACGGTCACAAAGCTGGCCACGTCTGTGAAGGAAGCCTCAGTCAGGGCTAAGCAGCCCATTTCGGGCGATCTCTTCAAGAATCTGGTTCTCGACGAAGCTCTCAATGCAGTAATGGGTCCGCTACTTGAAAGGGTATCAGACGAGAAAACGACGACCCGTGACGCTCGTGCAGTTATCTGTGAGGCGTTTGTAGCCCGTTCACTTGGGGCAACAATAATGGCCCTCGGGGTTCAAGCTCGGAGTGACAAGTCATACGTGTGCCGAGAGCGCGTTGACGCCCAAAACCAAACTCTAGAGGATATTCTTAAAGAAGCGATCGCGTTAGAGGCGCGCAAGCTAAGCTACTCCTATCGGCAAAATTCCGACTATCTCCCCATAGAGGGTCCTCAAGGCGAGATATTGGAACTTAATAAAAAATTAGGAAAACTGATCGGCGCAGCTACCGATTTGATATGCGCCACGCAAGGAGTTGCTATCAACCGCCCCCGAACCGAGATACAGGAATCCGTTGTTAACTGCATACACGAGACGGTCGATAAAATGCTCAGGATCTTGTTTAGTAAAAGCAATCGAAATGCATTCGCTACGCTCGTAAATGAGTTAGCTCCTCAAGGAAGCGAAAAGGCGCCAGTTGAACTCAAGAACGGAGCTTTGGAGCACCATCTACGATCATTTAACTTCACTGCAGCAGAGAAAGCAGGGCAGTTCCTCATCCGAGAGAGCATCCTAAACATGTAGCAGACAGACCCAATAGGACGAAGAGAAACGCTGCAATAATTAGCCGTACATCGAACAAAAGGTCTTCAATGAGATCCTTGCTCTCGTATTCCAGATAACGCCCTCCCGCGTTCCTTCGACACGAATAACATCACCCGAAAAGCCCTCTGAGGAGTAACGGGCACGCCACTTCTCCGCAGCTCGCTGATTAGCTTCGAGATGCCGCTGATACCTCTGCTTGAGAAGATCCACTACGGCTGGCGCATACCTGTTTGGCACATACCGATCCTGACGCGTATCAAACGCGCCTTCAAGAATCGCACCTGCACCCTCAAAAGCTAAGAATTTAAGAACCGTATCTAAATTTCGCTCCTGCTCCCACTTGGCCCCCGCTCCCTTGCCGAGAGCATAGAGAACCTTTAATAGTGGCCCTCGGGTGGCACTGAGTTCGATGGTAGCCAGGCTGAAAAGAGCCCTGCGATACGGCGTTGATGTGACGGGATAGTCCCGGACAACCGCATTCCAGACGGACCGCGCACCCTCACTAGGTTTGCAGGCGAAAAGGGCTCGCAGCGCATACTGCTCGCACTTCTCCACATCATCATAGATGTCCCTCATAAGTTTCGGATCGGTAGCCTCCTGGATCACAATACCTTGCTTCCAACTCACAAGGTCTTTAGCAACTTTCTCAAGGGCTTCCCGATTAAGTTCTATGACCTCACCTGATCCTACCGCTCCGAGAGTTGCAGCAAGCCGCAAGACCTGAGCCCATGCCCGTGCTTCCGTCTCACTCTTCGATTGACTTGGTAACTGGCCATACTCAACCCCGACCATCAAGGCCCTGACGAGGTCGGCACAATCATCAATAAGCTGCGGCGCAGGCTCGTACCCTGGTAGCCGCAACCCGCGGCTCAGAAGCTCAAAGCTCGCCGTGTTAAGAGCGTCCCAGATAACAACCAGAGCTTCGGGATCCAAGCGAAGCGTCCCCTCGCCGCTCTCCCAGACAAATTTACTACCCGTCCGATAGTCACTGAGCTTGTCGATAAGCTCCACCACCACAGTCAGGAGATCCCCAAAAGCAGGGGGCACGCTATGAGATGGGTTATCTCCGATTGCGCCTACTACGGTGCGCGCAACATCAAGGATTCTTGTAAGCGGCCCGCACGCCGCGATCGGGTTAGCGAGGCAATTCTCACGAATCTCAGCCGCTATAGCTGCACAGATGTTACTCCGAAACTCTCCGCTTGCCTCGTCCGGTTCTTCGCAAAGAGAACGAATCGATCTGCGAAAGACCTCAAGGGTCCCATCATCCGATATAGCCAGATCGAGTACCTGAGGAAACTGAGGCCGGGCCAGACTACTTAGGGCATCCGGCGGAATAACTTCATTAGCCTTGAGAGCTCGCTCCACATCACCGAGACGGCTATCAGCGTCCGCACGAGCCCTAGCTTCTTTTTCTGTATTACGCTCTCCAAAATGCTCTTCTGAGGGACTCGCACCGTTTGTCATACAACTCAACCATCAAGACTAGGCTATAAGACTCTAAGATAAATTGCTCAATTCAGCGAATCAAATAATCATGGGGTGCAGTCTTTGACGAGCCAGTCGAATCTACTGATTCGATCCTATCGAAGCACATACCTACCCGGAACGAGATGAGCCCCGGATCGTGCAACACCTTCTTGTGAGAAAAGTGCTACCAATACTACTTCTGCAGATGTAGCCACTTCTGGCGCTACGCCGTGGCTTAAGCGTGAGGACTCCGCCGAAACTGAGGAGTTCCCCTAATGACGACCTAGGTAGTTTTGCCCCTCGCGCATTCAGATGTGCGGTTGCATTAAAAGTAGGTAAAAAACGTGACCTTCTAGAGGCATTACCCTTGCCATCAAGGGGTAGCCCTGATTCTATGGCTTAAACGTTTGCTGCTGGAGGGGCCAAATGACGACACAAAACAAGATATCATGTCTCGGTGTTATACCCGTCCGATTAGAGAGCACACGATTTCCCAATAAGCCACTCAAAGAGATACACGGAAGAACCCTCGTGGAGAGGGTGTGGAATCAGGCCGCAAAGAGTTCTTCAGTGACCACTCTCGTAGTAGCGACAAATAACACCGAGATAGCGGCCGAGT
>JBIIEK010000116.1:0-9447 GCA_044237895.1 Bdellovibrionota bacterium | reverse complement strand
TCCAGCAAACGCTATTACTCGCCCCTCTGGAATATCAACACAAGACCAGGGAAGTAATCCCGACAATCCTCGCCCTCCAAAGAATCCATCGGCGAAAGGCAACCCGCCGCGACGAACGCTATAAACAGTCGAAATAGATTGCGGACGCCAAAAAGTCGCTTTGTGCGGACCAATAAAAGGATAGGCCTCCTCGAACGGACTAGGATCAAAAACTACTGGGGTAAAACGGCCATCTTGCTCAAAGAACACCACGCACACGTTATGGTACATCGTACCAACCCGGAGCAGATAGACATCCGCAGGGATACCTTTACTCACAAAGAAGCTCCGCGCGCTCGACGCCGAATCAACACATTGATGAGCGAGAACATTAGGGAGATCCGGAGTATCAGACCAAGGCACTAAAACTCGCGCCTGCATACGAGCGCGGACATCTCTATTACGCTCACCGTCAGCGCCTCCCGCAATCCGATATCCAAACTCGGATCGGGTCTTTTCTGGCATCTCAAGTGCCAGCATGTGCGCCACACAGCTATAGCCGTACCTTTCTGGCGCGAAATATCGTGCGCCGATCGAGGAATTAAATTCCTCGCATAAAAGTCGCGCTCTTCCGGAAAGCTCTCCCGGAGCGCGCGTCGCGTTAAAGAGCGGCTCGGCGATGGACTGAAGCTTCGCACTCAACTCGGAATCAGCCTCGTACAACCGCTTCTCTTCGGCGGAGAGTCCAACAAAATCGAATAGCTCAAAGAGATCCTCCGAAAAAGAGCTCCGCATGTGAGCGATCATCGCAAGCTGCCGCACAACAGACTCAGAGCGCTCAAGCCCTAAGACCTCCATGCGAAAGTGATGGCCATCTATCGTAGGCAAGGCTCTTATGGCCTGCTCGACATCGTGCCATGAAGGCGTGCCCCGGAGTGCTGTAAGAAGCCCCCTCCACTCTTTGAAGCTCTCTTTCGTTGAACTATAAAGATCTGAGAGAAATATAGCAGCACGAACATCACTCGTGGCCGCGATCGCCTCAACTAACTCTAGAATCGCCTCTCGTGGTGACTCATCAAGACACACGCCCGCCGCCTTTACGCAGGCATAGTGAGGTAGCATCGCACGATCGCGCGCAGAGCCCTGCTCTGTCTCATACTTCCGAGGGTATGTTGGCGACGATCCGTCTTTCTTCTGTGAAGAGAACACTACAACACCTAAGGTTAGCTAATCTGGGTGGGCAACCCTGCTCATCCAGCATCTGTCAGGCGCTCTTAGAGTATCCAAATTATTCCCGCTATGCACACAGCGGAGGCGATCAGAAAAGCGAGTAAGCTCCCTAATACACCCCAATTTTGACTGAAACCGACTCTACCCCTTCAGTAACGGCATGAATGCGAGTACTATAGGGGAGGAATACGTTTCAGGACACAACGATGCGCGTTGCACGCTTACATCTTCCACGCAGAAGCTCGTCTATTGGAGACGCTATTCGCGAGACCAAGTGGAGTCTCGTCAACTCGAACTTTTTTTTAAGTCAGCTCAATGATCTCAACGAGCGAGGCAGCGGTCCCTTCTCACTTGAATTCTTCGCCTCTCGAACGACCGTGTATGTAAATCTTGCGGCAGAGGAGGAGACTCTCAAGCCCCTCACCTCAGCAATTTTTCAGTGGATGGGAGATTGTGAGATCAAAGAGGTCGAAGACTATACCCTCAAGACCACCAAAAATACGGTCGCTTCCAGCGTCGACATGCGGCTTCTGTGGCCAGGTATCTATCCGTTACAGAACTATAAAGCATTCGCGTGGAACAGTCTTTCTCCCGTACTCACCTCTCTCTCGCGTGTTTCTGAATTCGATAACGTTCTGGTGCAAGTCATAGTACGGCCTCTTCGCGACTCGCCCATACTGCACTCAAAGCTTGCTCTAGCCCGTAGATTCGACCGTGTAGCGCGCCTCTTCCGCACAAGAACATGGCTGCGCAAAGACATCAGCAACGAAAGCTTACAGCTGATCAACGAGAAGTGCCTCTCACGGCTCTTCATGATCAACTACCGGGTCACTGCGTTCACAGATCTCCCTGAATCCGCATCCCGCTCAGAGCAGAAAGCCACGCAAGCTCGGTTGACGCAGAGCGTGAACAATGTGGCCCACTCAGTAAAGTACCTCAACACCTCTGACGAAAACAGATTAGGTACGCGACCGATACGAACAGGGACAAACGCCATCAAACGGATGCAGGAGCGGCGCTTCGATAGCCCTTTTATGGTCTCGGCGATAGAACTTTCAACGTTATGGCATCCTCCATCCTTGGGAGGTCTTCCGAATACCGCCGCGGTGCTCTCAAAAAAGGCCCCCCCTCCTCGCGCACTTCCCGCGACACCGGAAGACCCCCAGATTAGCTTCTGCGGAGAAACAAACTACAGAGATCAAACAACCCCTTTCGGGTTTCGTCGATTCGACCGACGACGGCACCTGTATGTCCTGGGCAAATCGGGCAATGGCAAGTCATGCCTCCTTCAGCTCCTCGTAAAGAGCGATATCGATAACGGCTTTGGATGCGCCGTGCTCGATCCTCATGGTGACCTCACCGATGAGATCCTACGCATCATCCCGAAGAATCGACTGAAGGATGTCGTGATATTTGACCCAAGCGATGTGAATCATCCGCCAAGTTTTAACCCGATGATTCCTATTCGACCGGAGCTTAAAGTACGCGTTCTCTTGAGCTTCCTGGATACCTTTAAGAAGGTCTTTGGCAACAGCTGGTCCGACAAGATGGACCATGTTCTACGGTACGCTATTAATGCGCTTCTAAACATTCCAGGCGCGAGCGTTGTATCGCTTCGACGACTTCTCTCCGACGACCAGTTTAGAGCCGAGGTCGTGAAACGAAGTACAGATGAAGCGGTTCGAAGATTCTGGGAGGTCGAGTTCCCCTCACGTCGACAGGAATTTGAAGAGGGTCCCATCTCGCAACTCCTCAATCGCCTTGATGAGCTTCTTGCAACGGACATGATCCGCAACATCCTGGGTCAACCAACCAACACGTTTGACTTTCGTGATTTCATAGACTCGCGAAAGATAGTCCTCTTCAAGATATCAAAAGGCGTACTGGGGGCGGAAAATGCGTCGCTTTTAGGGTCGCTCATCATATGGAAGCTTTATGAAGCTGCGATGTCCCGAGCAGACACCGTGGTGGAATCACGACAGGACTTCTACTTCTACATCGATGAATTCCAAAACTTCGCAACGCCTTCATTCGGCGAGATCTTAAGCGAGTCGCGAAAGTACCGGCTGTGCCTAACCTTCGCAAATCAGTTCCTGGGTCAGCTCCCCGGGCAGGTGAAGGAAACCGTTTTTGGAAATATCGCCAACCTCCTCTGCTTTCGCGTAGGAGCTGAGGACGCGTCGACCATCGCGCAGGAGCTGAAACCTCGGTTCAGCGCGGACGATCTTCTCAACCTTCCACTTCGAGAGTTCTACGTGAAGATGAGTATTGATGGTGAAGTGCAGGAGGCTTTCTCGGGTCGAACACTTGAAGTGCCAGCCCCGAAGGAGTCGGAGAATGCAGCTCGTGAATGCCTGGAGCTTTCTCGCTCTAAGTATGCTCTTCCTCTCTCTCAAGCTCAGGAACAGCTTGCGCTCTCTGAAATTATGTCGCCACGCGCGATGGGTTCATAAGCCTGTTGTCGGGCCCGGCTAAGCGCACTCCAGTCTAGGCCTATCGATGTTCTATTCAGCGAGCCCTTCGCTTCAGGAAGCGCCGGGTAAGGTACTGGTAAGAGGTAAAACACCTATCAAATACAAAAAATCGTTTTGCCCCCGAGCTCATATACCCCGGATAATAGGGAGGCGGGCGCTGCGCCCGACTTTTTGCCGGAATCATAAGAGTAATTAAAGAATTACTTTACTCAACGGCGATGAGCAGCTGCCTGCCCTCGTTGATGTCGCAAAGGGTATCTTTGCGATACGGATTCAGGAGAAGGAAACCCATCGATGAAAACGGTAGCACTATTTGGAGCGGGAAAGATCGGTGAAGCGATCACCGCTCTCTTTGCCGCGTCCGGTCGCTACCGAGTAAAGGTATGCGACGCCGATCTCCCTCGCGCGAAGCTAGTTGCGGGCACTCTCTCATGTTGTGAGGCCCATGTCTTAAACCTCTCTGATGAAACAGCTACAAAAGCGATCCTAACTGGGTGTGATTTCGTGCTCAGCGCGCTCCCCTACTTCTGCAATAAAGTGGTTGCCCAGGCGGCGGCGGATCTTGGCATTCATTACGCGGACCTCACTGAAGATGTCGAAACATCTCGCTTCATCGCCAAACTCGCGGCCACCTCAAAATCCTACTTCATGCCGCAATGCGGACTCGCTCCAGGATTCATCAGCATCGCGGCAGCGCATCTCGTGAGCCTGTTTGACACTCTCGACACGTTAAAACTTCGAGTCGGAGCTCTCCCGATGTATCCCACCAATAGACTCATGTATAACCTCACGTGGTCGACTGACGGATTAATAAATGAGTACTGCAATCCGTGCGATGTAATCGCACAAGGAGTAAAGCAATCAGCTCCACCGATGGAGGGCTACGAACGGTTTTCTCTTGATGGCGATGAATACGAGGCCTTTAATACATCGGGAGGTCTTGGAACACTATATGAGATGCTCCAGGGCCGGGTCCGAGATCTCACCTATAAAACGATACGGTATCCCGGACATCGGGACCTTATGGTCTTCCTCCTGAACGACCTACGCTTCAAAGACGATCGAGAAACTCTAAAAAAGGTGCTCGAACGGAGCCTTCCAACGACGCATCAAGATAAGTGCATTATCTTCGTTGAGGCGACCGGTTCAATGAGAGGACAGACGTGCGCCAAGACTTATGCCAGCACGGTCTACAACCAAATGGTGAACAATCGGCACTTAAGCGCGATTCAGATTACCACTGCCGCTGGAGTCTGCGCCCCGATCGACCTTCTCCTTTCAGGGGCAGTTCCTCGAGCAAGTGGATTCGTTCGAGCCGAGGACATCTCGCTCTCCGCCTTCCTCGCGAACGAATTCGGCAAATTGTGCAGAGACGACCGGGCGCTTAGAGGGCTTTCGTAAGCGCCTTCAAAGGATTCTTGAAGAACGCGGAGATCGAAAAGGATTTGCTCTCGCCGAGAACCTTCTCAAAAATGTCTAGGCCCTCGTCTAGCTCCGCTTTCGTTATCGTCAGAGGTGGAGCTACTCGAATCGTCTGAACACGGGTATCCTTACACAAAAGACCTTCATGCAAGAGCTTCTTGCAGAAGTCCTTCGCTGTACCCGCGGCTGGATCCACATCGATGCCAATCATCAATCCGCGACCACGCACCTCTTTAATTATTTTTGACTTCATAGAACGCAAGCGCTCAAGCGCGTACGCTCCAAGCTCCGCAGAGTTGTCCTGAGGGCGCTCCTCGCGAATCAACGCGAGCACCTCCCGCGCGATTCCACACGCAAACGGATTACCACCAAAGGTGGAGCCATGCGTGCCGGGCTCAAAAACTTTCATAATGGGTGTATTCGCCGCGATCATTGAGATCGGAACGATCCCTCCCCCCAACGACTTCGCGAGGATGTACATGTCGGGTTCAACGCCCTCATGCTCACATGCAAATATCTTTCCCGTCCGACCGAGACCGGTCTGAATCTCGTCGGCGATCATCAGCACATTGTGCTTCGAGCACATATCTCGAATCGCTTTAAGGAATCCATCTGGAGGGATGATGACGCCCCCCTCTCCCAAGATAGGCTCAATACTGATCGCCACCGTGTTCGGTGTAATCGCAGCTTCTACCGCTGCCGCATCACCGAAAGGCACTGTCACGAAGCCCGGCGTGAAAGGCCCGAACCCTTTCTTGCTCAGCGGTGAGCTACTGAAGCTTATGATTGTCGTGGTTCGTCCGTGAAAATTCCCGTCAAAAACAAGTATCTCTGCCTTTCCCTCTGGCACACCCTTAACTTCATAGCCCCATTTTCGCGCCGCTTTGATAGCAGTCTCAACAGCCTCGGCCCCGGAGTTCATAAGCAGAACTTTATCTTTTTTGCAAAGCTCCGAGAGCTCCCTGCACACAAGGGCTCCAACATCCGAGTAAAACGCACGAGAGGTAAGCGTCAGTGTATCAAGCTGCCTGTGCGCCGCTCGTGTTATGCGTGGGTTTCGATGACCAAAATTAAGCGCACTGTATGAGCTCAAAAAGTCCAGGTAACGCTTTCCCTCAACATCCTCGACCCACACGCCATTACCCGAACTGATAACCACATCGAGTGGCGCATAATTATTCGCCGAGTACTGTTCAGTAAGTTTAATGAGATCCCTTGAATCCATATCGCTTAAATGTCCCCACAACCTTTACGCGCCACCCTTGTGACGACCTCTCCTAGTATACCTCGAGTTGACCCAAAGCACCTAGACTGTTTGACCACTTCACGTTGAGCAAATACAACCGATCTGAACCCTCAGACATCTCGAGCGCCGCTCGTAACGGCTCTTTCGCCTCTCGGACAAAGCACACCGAACACTACGCTAGAACTTTGCGAACCCGGGAAATCTCGGAAACGGCATGACATCACGGATATTCTGCATACCTGTCAGGTACATCAACAGCCGCTCAAAGCCGAGGCCAAATCCAGCATGAGGCACGGTGCCAAACTTACGGAGTTCGAGGTACCACCAGTACGAGTGCTCATCGAGTCCCATCGCACGAATCTTCTCAAGTAATACATCGTGCCGCTCCTCACGCTGAGACCCTCCTATAATCTCCCCTAACCGAGGAACAAGAACGTCCATAGCTCGAACTGTCTTACCATCCTCATTTAATCGCATGTAGAATGCTTTAATATCTTTGGGATAATTAACGACGGTAACGGGCCCCTTTACGTATTCATCGGTGAGAAATCGCTCATGTTCTGACTGAAGATCGATGCCCCACGAAACTGGGTATTCAAAGGTCTTTCCACTCGACTCGAGGACCTTAATGGCGTCCGAGTAGTCCATACAGGAGAACGTACTTTCAGAGACCCGATGAAGGTTTTCAAGGTGCCCTGGCTGCACCCACTCCTGCGTAGCGAGGAACTCCAGTTCTGACGCGCTCGACTTAAGCACCTGCCGCAAAACATCCTGAACGAAGTCCTGCGCAAGTTCTATGTTATCCGCGAGTTCGTAGAAGGCCATCTCTGGCTCAATCATCCAGAATTCGGCGAGATGCCGGGTGGTATTCGAGTTCTCCGCTCTAAACGTTGGGCCGAAGGTGTATATCTTCGAGAGCCCCATCGCACAGATCTCTCCCTCAAGTTGCCCGGATACCGTGAGGCTCGCCGGCTCTTTGAAAAAATCTTGAGTAAAATCGATCTTTCCGTTCACGCGAGGAGGATTCTCCGGATCAAATGTGGACACGCGAAACATCTCACCCGCTCCTTCACAATCGGAGGTGCTGATTATCGGAGTGTTCAAATAATAAAATCCACGCTCAGTAAAATATCGGTGCACGGCGAAAGCGGCGGCTGAACGAACTCGGAGCACAGCTCCCATCGTCGCCGTTCGAGGGCGAAGATGAAGATTCTCACGCAGGAACTCTAGAGTATGTCCCTTCTTTTGAAGGGGATAAGACTCGGGATCCGCTTCTCCCAAAAGCTCAAGGGACTTAACCTGAAACTCATACTTCTGCCCCTTGGCGGGAGACACGACAAGTTCGCCAGAAACCTTGATTGAGGTCCCGGTGGCGAGCTTTGGAGCCACCTCGGCGTATCCGGGCAGCTGAGGGTCTACCACCAATTGCAGATTACTCACTGAGGTGCCATCGGAGAGCTCAATGAATGAAACCCTCTTTGACTGGCGATGAGTCCTAATCCATCCAGCGAGCTCAAGCCCCCCGACCGGCACCTTGTCCTCAACGATCTCTCGAATAGCAACGTATTTTGGCATAACCCCTCCAGGTTTTTCGTATATCACCCTTTCAGGGTCAGGGGCCACCACCCCCTTAACAGGGGATCAAAATCAGCGAGAGGGCGCTTAGAGAGTCGCCACACCTTGATTCTCTCCGCCAGACCATATAACCTCCCCCGACGTTTCGGACGTATCGGGGTGTAGCTCAGCCCGGCTAGAGCACTAGTTTTGGGAACTAGGGGTCGGAGGTTCAAATCCTCTCACCCCGATTTTTTTGTCCGATCGCACTCTTGTCCCCTCCTTCACACACAATTTGTTTGTCGAAATGGCGATTCTATGGGGTCTAACCCCCACAGGGAATCCGCATGGCTTTTCCTCTCCCTCTAGCCCTCCTTTTGCCCATTATTTTGGTGATAAGCCCCCAGGTTAACTATGCAAACGGCGCCCCTCCCGACCGCAGAGCACCATCGAGAGACCCTTTCAAACCGATCCCAGCCGTCCGCCGCGATCCCCAAAGAGATTCCCGTGATCTAAAGGATTACCCCCTAGAGGAGCTTCGTCTAACCGCGCTCTTCGTCACAATAAACGGAGAGCGAAGAGCCAGTTTAGAGAACCGAGACGGGATCGGATTTCCCATCCGAATCGGAACCGAAATAGGGCCAGATAACGCCAAGGTAGTTGAGATAACACATAATTCGATCGTCGTAGAACTAGCGGGGGACGGGGCGCTCGGCCGTCGAGAGATCCCTCTAAAACCGTGAGAGGGGCCCCGGCAGCCACATTATACTAGCGGGCGAATGCCGCGTATAATCGGACAAAAGTATCGGTGCTGGGTAGAAGAGTTAATCCTCTTGTAGAGAGAAGTTGAACAGTTGCGCATACAAGGTTCCCCCTGCGCCTTTCCTCAAAGAAGCCTAGACAGGCCCCCTGCCTACCTGTGGCGAACTTTGAGGAAGGGCGCAGTATTTTGACAATCGCTTTTTGATTGCACTGTCCCCGTTTCAAGTAGGAAGGAGAACCTCCGTGGCCGACATGGGCATGCCCGGAAATTGGCTAGAGGCAACGATTCGAAAGCTCCTAGAGCAGGGAGGTTTCGATTTCGAGGACCTAAGGCAACTCGTCTCCCAGAGAGACCTGATGATGGAGAAGCTCGTAGAGAGCTGGGGTACGGCTACAAGTGGTGCGGCGATAAGCCTTCCACCATTCGTGGCCCGGTCAAGGGAAGATGTCCTAGAGCTCATATGTCTTCTGACAGAGCACTATCAATATCCCGTGATTTTGGGCGACGCCCTCGGACTCGCCGTGAGGCTCACCGCGCAAGCCGCCCCCCTTGGGGACGAGCGGATCAAGCAGGCTCTCAGTGAGTGGTTCTGCTTGATTGAGGAAGACGAGAACCTCGGCGACAACGATCTTGTCCCGAAACTCGTGTTCAATGAGTGTCGGAAAGCTCTCTTCTGATGATGACATAGGAAGCTGCACGAATGGTTTCACTACCGCTACTCGTTCAGCTTCTCTCTACAAGGACCGCCTCCGACATCTGTACCATGGGGAACTACATGA
>JBIIEK010000196.1:0-5194 GCA_044237895.1 Bdellovibrionota bacterium | reverse complement strand
ATCACCTTTAACCGAGCGCTCACAAAGTGTATTCGATGAGCAAGTGCCCGTGAACCACAACTCGCGCTTCGTTTTACCGTCATGCACGGTGAACGAGATCGTATTAAAAACTCGGGGGCCGCACCTCGAATGGGCGACTACTCTACAACTGGATATTTGACGGGATGATACAGTCCAGGATGAGACAGAAACGTCTTACCGAACCGGGCATTATACTCTGCAACCTCCGGCTCCGTCATCGAACGCAGGATTCGCTCCTTAGGAAAAAAAGAGGTTTCCAGTTCAGACAAGCCAATTCCACAGAGCGCGCACACAGCCGGAAATCGGATCTCCGCGATGATGTCTTGCTCAAACACCTCGTCTAAACTTGGATGCAGGAGCTTCCAGAGCGACTGCTTATCAATAGCAAGAATCCCGAACGGAACTGCGCCCCTCTTCTCGATCCGAAGGCTCGGGGGTAATACATCGTACTCCGGCCACCACATCCAATCTGGGTGCTCCTCCGGTGTGGCAACGACGCTTACCTGGGCGCCCACTATCGATATATCAGGCAGCCGGGCAGAGAGTAAAACATCCCACTCTATCAAGAGAACATTGTCGTGGAGGATTGAGTTAAACTTACTTTTGACGGCATCTCGCAGCATCCTATCACAAGAACGCCACGCCAAAGCAGGAGGAAGTGAGTTACGTGAATCAAGAAGGATCAGCTGCGCCTCTGGATTCGAAGCCCTGATGTGATTCGTGTGAAGATGCTCAAACGGAGAATAGTATATTATAGTCCATCTAGGGGTCATAGAGCATCATCTTCGCACAGCTAAGGGGACCACTACTATGGAGGATTATTCTCTCCCCTAAAAAACGTTGCTCCTCACACCGTCACTTTTTGCCCGCCCTTTCGATTCGGAGCCTCCTACAAGCTCTGACATCGAGCATCCTCGTTGAATCCATTCTAACCTGGCTCGACAGTCGTCGATGAGGGGGCTACCGATCTTTCGAGCTGCCTCGTCAACTTGATCTCTTGTGCTCGATGATTGGGCAACGGTAGAAACGCACGCCCAAGACACCTTACTGATTAAGTAGTTTCTGATACATCCCAAGAATTCTCTGACCACGAGTCACGGGGCTGAACTTTTCTGACAGCGCCATTCGACCAGCATCCGCAACCCTCTCCCTTTCCTCTCCGTTAGAGGCGACCTTGGAAATCGTGCGAGCCAGTCCCTCCGAATCTCCCGGAGCTACGATCCATCCCGTGACCTCATCGACGATCACCTCCCTGACAGCTCCCACATCGGTCGCAATAACTGGAACGCCGAAAGCAAGCGCCTCTAGAATTACATTTGGCAACCCCTCACTCCGAGAGGGTAAAACAAGTAGATCTATAGCCTCGTAATAATCTCGCATCGCGTAGGTATGAGGAATGAATACAACCTTCTCGCCAAGCCCTAACTCCCTACTAAGCCTCTCAAGGGCCTCTCGTTCCGGTCCATCTCCCAAGAACAGAAAAGAAACACCGGGAACGTCACGAGAGACCCTTTCGACTGAGCGAAGAAGGATGTCCTGCCCCTTTTCGAAACTCAACCTACCGAAACACCCGATCAAGAATCCCGACTTATTGACGAGGTATTTCCTGCGAATCTCTCCACCTCCAACCGAACCTACCAGCCCCTCACGATCAACCGCGTTCAAAATTAACGTTGTGGGCCGCGCCTCACCTCTCATGGTAGCAAAAGAGCTCAACAGCGGCTTTGAGACAACAACGACACTCTCAGCAAATCGAAGCATCCACATATCAAGAGCGTGATACAAACGAACTTTTTGATCTTCCTTAGTCCACCCATGGGCGAAGGCAATCCATGGTATCCCTGCAAGACGCGAAACTACCAAAGCAACCAAGTGGCTTTTATAGCCGTGCGACTGAACAACGTTGTATCGGCCCCGTTTGACCAGGCGAAAAAACTGCATGATCGGGCTAGGATCCCAGATGGCAGCTTGACCAATAGTTGTGGCACTGAGCTTTAACCTCCTGAGCTCATCAATAAACTCGTTACTCCGCGGAGAACGATACTTGAAGGTGCAGATGAGATACTCCACTCCCTTCGCGCCGAGAAAGCTCACGAGTTGAATAATCCCTCTCCCCGGCCCTCCGATGATTCCGGTATCAATGAGAATTAGAGGACGTGGCTCCATATAAACTTTTCTAGTTAAGACGGTTCGGTCATTCTCCGGCATGAGACACTTCTCGACGCCAAGCGCTTGAGTCACAAGAGAGCACATTATTCACCTAAACCTCATGAGCACTCCCATAGCCTCAAGCGAACCACACCCTCGCTTCTCACAACACTTTGCGTTGCAACACTAAGTTCTCTGATACGGTGACTAGTCTCATGGATCCTGCAAGGCGCACTTCATAAGCTTCCAACCCAAGTCAGAGATCACTACCCCTCTCGCTCGATCTCCACGAGATCAATTTTACAACCACATTTTTAAGAGCTTCGATGACGATCGCTGTGTTGGCTATTTTAAGTATCCTCGGAATCATGGGCATGACGATATTATTTCCCCTGCTCGGGGCGATCGTGACGCCGTGGTCTACGCGCCGATCCGAATCTACAGATAACCCCGAAAGCATTCCAATCCTTATTCCTGCTCACAATGAAGAGCTTCCCCTCCACAAAACTCTCACCAGCATCTCTGGAGCGATCGAAGAGGTCTCAAAGATCTCCCAGTGCGTGTTTCCCATCGTAGTCGGAGTTGATGGATGCACTGACAACACGGAAGCGGTTGCGAGAGCACAGGGTGCTCGAGTCGTTGAAATGAAGACCAAAACGGGGAAGTGGGGCACGATCGCAGCCCTCGTAGCGAGCTGCCCAGACAGCCAGTGGGCTATTTTAGCCGATTGCGGTGTGGCCTGGCCAAAAGACTTCCTCGTGCGGTTACTACCTCGCTTGAGCGACGAGGATACTATCGCAGTAGCCCCTACATACAGGAACAACACATCGGGAATTTTAGAGAGACTTATGTGGCGAACAGAGTGCGTTCTCAAACGAATAGAATCGCTCAGCGGAGGTCCCGTGAGTGTCCATGGAGCAACCGTTTGCTATCGAACGAAGGAGCTAACCGCGTCGTTGCGACTCCTATCTCGACATCATTGGCTGAATGACGACATCGTAATCCCACTCTGCTTACGCGCGCTGTATCCCTCAAAAAGAATTGACTACGCAGCAACCCTGGCTGTGAACGAATCGGAAAAAACAAGGGATACTATCACCAGTGAATTCAGACGCAGGCGCCGGCTCGTCTACGGAAACATTCAATGGATTAGGCGTTTATGGGGCATCGTATGGAGGCACAATACTGTAGCAGCCATATTAGCGGGCCGACGGGTCTTTCGACTTTTATGGGCATATTGGGCTTGTTTCATCCTACTAGCAGTCGCGCTCCATGTGGGTCTCCATAGCTTTCCGGCGAGCCTTCTCATTTTGTCAGGCGTTCTATGCGTCGTGCTCGTTGTTAACGTGAGGCAATTACGAACACTCCTTGAATCCGCCCTGGCATCCCTCTTGGTCCCCTACTACTTCCTCGCCCTGACCCTCCGAGCGGGAACCTCTCGTGAGGAGACTCAATGGAATTAAGCTCACCCTCCCGTCCCCCTCGGACGACATATGACCTTCGGATCCTTATCGTAGTATTCCGAGAGAGAGGTCCCCGTTCAAAATCTTCTTTACACGTACAAGGAATGTGAACATGCCTAAGCCTGCGCGAACCAGTCGCTCACACTCGCCGTTAGTGGCACTCTCGATGATTCCCTCTGCGCTAGGTATTCTTTTACCTCTTATCTTGGCAAGACTCCTGACCCCGGCAGAAATAGGCACGTTTAAGATATTTTTTCTCTATTTAGGTGTCGCCCCAGCACTCTTTCTCACCTCTGGACTACGCAATGGGATCGCCTATTGGGCCGGACAGGATGTAAAACGTTCAAGCGCTATTGAAACATCCTCCATGCTCATCCTACTTCTGGCAGCCACAGGAACGATGCTTACGTTGACTCTAACGAATCGGATCTCTAGCACCTTCTCGGTAGCCGACCGCGAGGTTCATCTCTTCGCTATCTCATTGCTAGGGGGGATAGCAGGATCCTATTTTGAAGAGGCGGCTATCGCTGTCGGCAGGGTCTGGACGGGCGCCCTTTTTTATTGCGGCTCGGAGGTGTTAAGGACGCTCGCAATTATCTCGACACTCCTCTACTACAGGTCGTTATCGGCAGTGCTCATCACCCACACTGCAGTATCCACTCTCAAGCTCCTCATAGGCTATTTGTACGGATACAAAATCGGTGTTGTCGGATTTTCATGGACACCTAGCATCCTTAAAGATGTGTGGGCCTACGCCCTCCCCGTTTCGCTTGCCTACATTTTTGGAGTATTAATCGCCTCTTCAGACCAATTTTTACTCGCCAGCAGAATCACCGCCTCTGAGTTTGCTCTGTACTCAATCGGCTGCCTCTCCATCGCCCCTCTTCTAACCTTTGAGCAATCAGTGTCCCGGGTACTCATTCCTCAGATGGCAGAGGCTTTCGCGAAAAAAAATGCTCAACGGGCGGCAGTGCTCTACCAGTCAGCAGTGGACACCCTGGGGTTTGTCATCTTTCCTGCCGTGACAGGACTCTGCATCTTTGGAACTCCCATCATTGAGCTCTTGTTCACGGAGCGATACTCAGCAGCCGCGCGCTACCTCAAGATATTCGCCCTTAGCTACCTCCTGCTTATTATTCCGCACGATGCCGTTGCACGGTCTCGGGGGCAGGCGCGTTGGATATTTTGCACCTTCGTAGCGTTTGGCACCTCCTCTCTCCTCTTCGCATATCTGTTAATACCCGCTGCCGGTCCCATCGGCGCCCTAGCCGGAGTTCTTATTTCAGGAACCACCATGAGAATCTACTCGGTCTGCTATTCGAGAAGGGTCTTCGCACTTCGGCTTCAGGAACTTCTACCCATATCGACCTGGGCTCGCTACATCACTGTATGCCTCATCCTTGGCGCCGCAGCCTACCTCATCCAACCCCACTTTGAGACCCCTCGACGTTGGCTCCTCGGGGCTGGATCACTTTTTTCGGGAGCTTATCTGTGCCTCGCGTTACCCATGAAAAATCGGGAACGGCGCCGCCGAAACGCGGCTCAGAGTGTGTTAATACTCA
>JBIIEK010000130.1:0-8648 GCA_044237895.1 Bdellovibrionota bacterium | reverse complement strand
GAGAATGATTCTGCATCTCAGTCGGTATCTTCAGAAGGACTCTCACTGGCATGTAAGAGTGCTCGCATACGATCATTCGAGCGAGAAGCAGAGTATAGAGGCCGCTTTCCGAGACGCGGAGATTCCACTTGAGGTATTTCAAAAAAAAGATGGCTTTTCTTTTCGTGTCGTCTTCCGAATCTTAAGGACCATCTATAGAGAGGACATTCATATAATCCACTCCCAAGATTTGGGTACACTTATCTACGCAGTTCTTGCTAAATTCCTCAGCTTCGGCAAAGTGTCGGTAGTTCATACCCAACACAGCTTTCCCCGCACCGAAGATACACTTCGTTACCGCCTCTACAGGCACCTATTTAGTTTAGGGATAGATTCGTTGAGCGTCGTCTCAGAGGATATTCGAGTGGCGTACTCGAAAGTTAATCCTAAGGGGCGAGATATTCGCCTGATTGAGAACGGAGTTGAATTCGCAACCTCCCCGACCATTAAACGAGGCGAAAAGATACGAGCCCGCCGTGAGTTTATGGCAGAACTATCACCTGAACAACGACAACAGCTAACGCCTTTCGCGAACGACGTCTGGATTCTCTACCAGGCTAGGTTCTTTCCGCAGAAGGGACAGGAGCACGCCCTCCGGATATGGACAGAGATGAGGGCAGAGGAGCGTCAAAAAAGCATTCTGTGCCTAATCGGGCCTGAATCGGTAGCAGGAGAATACGGGCGTATCCGATCTCTGATCAGGGGGTGCCCCGACCAACAACGAATCTTGATGCTTGGAGCGAGCCCCACCCCCCTACGGTGGCTACAAGTAAGTGACGTTTTTCTCTCTTGTTCGGAATACGAGGGGATGCCCCTAGCCCCGCTCGAAGCAGCGGGATGCGGGCTCCCCTTGGTTATATCCGATATCCCCGGACATTCTTTTCTAAAAGATATGAGCTTCCAATTTACCTTGGACAACATTCAACAAGCAGCTCAAGAGGCACAAGCTCTTATTAACCGCATACTTTCTGGTGACGAAAGATACCAGCACTATCTATGGGAGAAAAGCGAGGCCATCCGCACACGCTTTTCAGTAGCACGGATGGCTACCCAGTATGCACTGCTCTATGCTCGAAGCACTGACTAACGATCACCGCACGGTCCTTAGAAGAGGCGCCAGCCAAGAACAATTTTGCATGACGCGGCTCATGACACCTCGCACCGATCGAAGGGTATCTGTAGAGAAGCCGCGTCGCTTCCACCTGCGCTTAAGCGACCTCGTCAGTTCTAGATCGATCCATGAACAACCGCTCTCCCATCACTCTCATACATCCGTTGCGCGTCGCTTCCTCTCCGCAGTGCCCGAGTTACCACTCTTGGTCTTTCATTCTGGCTCTGGTTGTTTTTTTCACCACAGCCTGCACCAACTCTACGTGGGTACGAATACCTCCATCCGAAACCCCACGTACGACGGCCATGCCTACGGTACCACCTTACGTTTGGCCCACAGAGAGATCGAACACGGTTGCTCCAGGTTCTTTGGTTAGGATCTCTTCCCTTGACCAGAAGCTTAATGGAACTTTCCGGATAGATATCGACAACACCCTAAAACTCCCGCATGACAAAGTAATTTCGACCAAAGGGCTCCATACGGAGGATCTTGAGGCCGCGATCCGGACAACCTACCAAGGCTACTTCAAGTCGCAGGCCGATCTCCGTGTAAGCATAGTTAAGAAGGACTACCTCATCGATGTCCAGGGCCTTGTGGGCAAGCCGGGACAAATTACCGTTACAGAAAACACCAGCCTCGATGAGGTAATCGTACAAGCGGGCGGACTTCGAGCGCACGGCACCTTAGACGAAGTGCGATACGTCAGGATCGACGGTCCCTCCGGCTCTGGAATCATCCCTCTAACAGACTACCACTCTGGTGCGCGCTCCGTTACTCCCCATTGGGGCGGTGGCGAGCGGCTTTTTTTTCAAACGAGCGCCAAGGGAGAGGAACTATCCCCCAGCTCCAGTCCTCCCGTGGTGAGAGTAATCGGACAGGTAAAAAACCCAGCTGAGTACACGGCGACTCCAGACTCGACATTCTTTACCTACCTTCTAGAAGCCGGCGGCCCCACCGACAGAGCAGACTTGGCTCATATCACGCTCATCAGAGCAGGAGACACAGAAACCCACGCCCGGACCTTCAATAGTCACGATTTCAAGGACATCCCTCCGATCGAGGCCGGCGATACCATTCTCGTGAATGCGGACGTCCCAAGCCCGATGGAGAAAAGCACTCGTGTAGCTTCAAGCATCGCTACTGTTCTGACATCTCTCAGTATGCTTGCCCTCGCCGCTCTATAACATCGCGTGTCTGAATTGAGGCTAACGTATGTGGATAGGAGGTCGATCAGAAAACGAAACGAGCGAGACACATTCTCTCGCCTCTGACTATCGAACGACACTTCAAGCGTACCTCTCACTTCCTGAGTGTAGATACCTTATTCACAAAATCCGCGCAGCTCAGCTAGAAAGAGGTATAAAAAGCATCTTGGTGCTGAGCCAATTCTCAAAAGAGGGAAAGACATTTCTTACGTCGATGCTCGCGAGCGCCGCAGCCACCCTCCTAAGCCAACGAGTGCTTATAGTAGATGCTATCAGCAATACTCCAAGCGATTCCCATCACCATGTCTACGCCGGCTGCGGCGCCCCGCACTCGGAGTACGCCACGCTGAAGACGCTTGATACAATAGACCTAGTGTGTGCAAAACAACTTGGAGTCGATGAAATCAATGGTCACAGCAACCCAGACACCGAGGAGAGGAGGAAAACGCACTCGAACGGCACCATATCTGACTTTGTGGTGACCTCGAATATCTTCGCCATGCGTGAGCGGTATGACCTCATTCTTATTGATGGTTGCGCTCTTAATGAGTTTAGGCCCAACTCCCTCCACCCGGCGATTCTCGCCTCACATACAGACGCCACGGTCCTCGTCCTCTCGCCTCCTTCTATTAACCGCACAGCTCTCCGGCTCATGAAGGAACTCCTATCACGGTACGGCATAAATCCTCTTGGAATCATAGTAAATAGAAGGAGCTCGGCGTGACAGCAGAGAGCCCCTCCCAAATAGTGAGCTTTGAGGAGATCCTTGGCTTCCTGCGGCGACGATCCGCTCTCATAGCGGCATACGTTCTCATCGGCGGGATTATCGGATATTTTGCCTCAGCTCATATTCCGAAGAAATTCAAATCAAAGTCGGTCCTGACGATACAATCCGGATATTTCCACCACCCACTCATAAGTGATTTTGTCGCAGAGATTAGAGACAACGCCGAAATGAGCACTCAACGAGCAGCGCTCCTACGACTTGCCCTTGACGACACCTTCTTAGAACACCTTGATAAAAAGTATTTTCAGAAGAAACAGGACGCTTCATCCACCACGAAGCAATTCGACCCCGAAGCTCTATTGAAACGAATTGAATATTTCTCCACAAACGCGACGAGCTTTCAATTGTCCGTCACCGCCAACTCACCAGAGGTTGCGTTTCATGTAATACACGAGGTTCTCACCCACATTATTTCAACTCTAGAAGAGAAGCGATATCAGCACTTGATGAGCGTGCAAAAGGCGGTAATCCAACAGGCGGAACTGCTTCAAAGCTCCCTCTCCCACGGCGGTATGCCATTTATGGCCGAAAACCCTCATTCACAACTTGGGGCCACCAAGTCAAAGTTAGCAGCACTTCAGGAGCATCTTTCGGAGACACACCCTGATATCGTTGAGATTAAAAGCAAGCTCACGAGATTAACGTCCCAGGTAAACAAATCACCCGCCCCTCCAGAGCCGACACGCAACCCCGTTCAAAGCGTGTTCTTTACAACTCAATCGCAAGCCACAGCCCAGGACATATTCGAGGATCTTCTCAAGAAGATAAGTGACATGACTATCGTCCTTCAGATGGAACAACAACCAGGCCGCCCCTCGTTTGTGGAGGTTATCGAGCGTCCCCGGATGGCTATGCGTCCATTCTTCCCGAAACGAGAGCAGGTCGCCGTCATCGGCGCGGTCATAGGCCTCATCATAGCGGTCGCTCTTGAGGTAGCCGCCGCACTGCGAAGGAACTCCCAAATCCTACCTCATGAAGCATGCGTATTTCTTGCAGCGGATATGCTGGGCGAATTACCCATACTACCTGATAGCAATCCAACCAAACCGCCTCCAGCACAAAGGTTTATCACTTCATCAACGATCGCATCTCTTTTCATCTCACAGAGCCTTACCAGTGTCGGATGAAACGCCGGTACATATTACCGCTCTTTTTCTGATCCTTTCCGCCGGTTCGTTAATTCCATACCTCCTCGAACAGATGAAGAGCCCCTATGGGAAAAGACTCGACATATCAGCAGGTGGCTTTTTGATACTTGCCTTCGAAATTATTTTTTTTGGTCTGTTGTTTTTTACATCACTCGGACCGAGCCATGTTCTCCTCACAGTGGCGCTGGCTCTCGGAATCAGCATCTCCCTTCTGCATCCGGTGCCGGCTATTTGCTTCTTCGTCTCGCTCCTGTTCCTGCGCCCCTGGGAGGTCCTACCCGACAATCCCCTTCTCAAATTGCTCCCGAGGCTCATGGCGGCTCTTACCTCTGGAGCCTGGCTGTTAGACTCTCTAAGACACAACAAATCAACCTTCATCCTTGGTCGTCCCGGTATCCTCTTCGGAGCACTGTTAACGTGGATAGCCTCAAGCTGCCTTGCCTCAATGACCCCCGGCGCTTCTTTCAAATTTTTTTTCGAGTAAATCCTACCCACCGCCCTGCGCTCATTCTTGATCCTTAACTCCTTAAAAGACGGGACGAGCGTTCGAGCATTCTCACGCTCCTTTGTCATTTCCGGTTTGGGCATCATTTGTGTGGCCTTCTACGTTACGGGGCGGGACTACACGAGCGGAGCCTCCGATTTCCGGCTACACAGTTCAGGCCTGTGGGGAAATTCAAACGACTTGGCCGCCCTCGCGGTCATCATGCTACCCATAACCCTCATGAGTCTTCGAAAGAAGGCGCGGTCTCGTCATTCAGGACTAGCTTTAGTCGCGAGCCTACTTTTTTTAACGGCCGTTCTCTGGTCACAGTCCCGGGCGGCCCAAGCCGCCATGCTGATAGCAGGAATTAGCTACTCTCTCTTCAGCGGATTCGGATTACGATTCGGCCTCTTACTCGTCCCAAGTGCTGTCATTATTTCGCTCATCGCCGCGGCTATGCCGCAACGTGATATCACTGATACCGCGGGGTCGTCTGAATCACGCTATAATTATGTGATTGCTGGCCTACGAATGGCGAGAGAGCACCCGATATTTGGAGTGGGCGTTGGAAACTATCCCCACCTGTATGAGCAGTATACCCCAGCATTTATTGAGTGTGGCAACCGCACGGCGCATTCGACGTGGGTTCTCATCCTCTCAGAAACAGGTTACGGCGGTCTGCTTTTGCTCGGCTGGCTCTACGGCAGCGTAGTGGCGCGCGCCTGGCGTATAAGAGTGTGCGCGCCTGAGTATATTCTATCTATGATTACATACGGTATCGTAATGTCAGTTCTCTCTCATACCTATCTCTTTCTTCCGTATGTATTCATGGCATTCGTTCTATCGGCGTCACTCGTACACCTGAGATCTACACAGAAGGAGATACAGAGCGATGGCAACGCCTCAGACCATTCTCAGGTAACCGTGAATCGGCCTACAATACTGGGCCGGATCGCCATGATAGTCCTAGTATGTGGATACCCTATCACTGTCATCACGGCCGAAGAATGCACCTCCCTTCCGGCTCTCATTGTATTGGAACCGCCGGAGGATAAGGCTAAGCACACGACAACCGACTCTATTACGCTTCAGGGATCTCGCGGAGAGATCCTCTCATTTTTAATGAAAGCGGAAGGCTCCGGGTGCATTCCGATCGTGCTAACCACAGAATCGACCACAGCTAACCGCCCCTCACCAACGATCTCTATGTTCGATCTCCCCAAGGTCAAGACCCAACATCCCTCTTTTACCGGCGCTCGAGTGGGCTCCTACCTAGATCCGGCAATTCCTCTTCACACACCTCTCTCCATCTGTCTTAGCAAAGAGGGACATCCTCACTGGGTTCTAGGAGAGATTGAGCTTCCGACAGATCTGCCACCCGGATCATATAAAGCAATCATCTCCTCAGGCAAAAAGTCACTCACCATTAACATTACCGTCTGGCCAATGATCATGCCCGAGCGGCCCGCCCTCGCCGCATACTCAGAGCTCACGCCCTGGTTTCTTGTGCTCGGGCACTACGGAAAATGGCATCAAGACGAGGCTAGACTTACACAACTTTACTCAGAAGAGATGATTCGCCACAGAGTCATCCCTCTTAAAGTGACCATCGCCCCACTTAAAGAACGTCTCGATCGCGACACTCGAATACTCGACATCGAGTCAACCCCTACTCGATCCTCCTCTTTCAGGTCAGTGGTTCTGCACAACAGACCTTCGTGGGCGTATTACGATTTCCCTAGCGTCGGCGCCAACGGTTCCAAAAAGATCGATTATTCAAAAGCCGAGTCGTACTTCGAAGCGATTAACAATACGATTCCTAAGATTAAACCGGAGAACAGGGCGCTGGTGTATCTCTGGGATGAGCCAAAAAAAGATGCTTTTCCTGAGCTTCTAAAACTTTCACAATTGGCGAGACGGAAAGCCCCCTCACTCAAACAGCTCGTCACAACTCCCTACTCCGCCCTCCTTAGAGACAGCGTGGATATCTTCGCCCCCGTCATGAACCACTACGACACCTCGGGCTTTCCACCTCCCGCCATGTACCGCGGGTGGAAGCTTCGTGGTAACGAAACGTGGTGGTACGTAAGCTGCATGAGTCACGGGTGCGAAGCACTTCGCGATACGGGGGTTCCCGACATGGTCATCGACCGCGCCGCTTCATACATTCGTGTAATCGGATGGCTGTCGATGAGATATTCTATCGATGGTTTTCTCTACTATAGCGTTAACAATGGTTTTCAAGAGTCTCCAAAGAGAGACCCCTGGGAAAGTCTGTGGGACTTCTCGGGCAACGGAGATGGGACCCTCTTCTATCCCGGACGACCAGGCGAACGTGGAGTGACTACCCATCAACCGATAGCATCGCTTCGATTAAAACGGTGGAGAGAGTCCTCCTATGATGCTGAATACATAAAGTGGATGAATGAGCTCACGTCAAAGCCACCTTGGTGGAATAGTGAACTTGAGGGACTCGCACGTTCGACAACTTCATGGTCGCGGGATTATTCCAGCTACCAACACCTAAGAGATAGGGCCGGCGAATACCTGAGTAGACGGCTATCAACAGACGGCGTATCAAGGACCCCATCTCTACGAACGCTGCAGTAAAGAGCCGCACACTGAACATGAACATCGCGCAACCTTTTCGGCATACATAGGCATGAGCACGAGCCCGCATCTCGCCTCCACCCAAAACTCACTCGAGACGGCCTGACGAATATACTTCAAGCAACGCTCCTAACAGAGTAGCTCCAAAAAAGCCTGGGCTGTTAAAACTTCGTCAAACCTCCTCCTGGCAATATCGTGGGCTCTACAACCATACGTCTGAGCCTCCGAGAAGGTGAGTTGCTCTAGTAGACGAATCCACTCCTCTGGAGTCTCCCCATGGAAGTAGCTCTCTCCGGGCGTAAGCCCCACCCCCTCGACTCCTAGAGCCGTACTAATGCATGGGCGTCCATACCGCGAAGCCTCGATAGCTTTTACTCTCGTTCCGCTACCGTAAAATATCGGCACCAGGGAGGCGATAGAGTCCGTATATATCTCCGCAAGGTTGTCCACTTGGCCCACTATCTTTAGGCGAGGGAGGCTTCTGTACTTATCGAGGAAACTAGTGTCGCCAGACCCTACAACAATGAGCGCAAGGTCTTCACGCCTATGTGTCACCGTCGGCCACACTCTCTCCAAAAACCAAACAAGACCCTCCCGATTTGGAGCCCAATCAAGTTTACCTAAAAATAGGAGCTGGTGTGGCCTATCAGGATCTTCACGAAAAGGTGGCGGCGGAGTGAACGTGAACCCGATCGGAACTGTCCGAAGACGCGCCGCAGAGTTATCTTCACGAAAACGCGCCACGTCCTCATCGCTTACAGAGGCGGTCGCATACGCCTCTTTAACAACACTATTCTCGAATCGCTTCAACAGACGGGCTTGATAGCTGAAGAAATAACGGAGGGGAGAATGAGCACTCTCCTCAGCCTTGCGCCTCCAGATATCAGATTCACGATTATGTGCGCGATATATCATCCGCCCGATCAGAGGGGACTTGTGATACACACCACGCTGTAGGGCATGCGCTGCAGGATGGAGGCCATCGTACACAACTGCAGAGAACCCGCGCGGCATCGATGACAGCAAAAGATCCCACTGCGCTTTAAGGTGCACCTCAGAGAAATTTTGGAGGGTAAGAGCAACTAGGGGCTTTTTTAAAAACCCCAGTCCGAGAGAGGCCATACGAGCCCTAGATATTCCCATCACGCCTCCTCTTCTGAGCACCTGCGCTGACCGAACTCCTAATTCTGAAAGAGCGGTGTCACAATGCACAATCTCTGACCCTTCCACGATGGAAAGGAGATCAATTTTCACTCCAAGGGCG
>JBIIEK010000163.1:0-6790 GCA_044237895.1 Bdellovibrionota bacterium | reverse complement strand
ATTGAATCCCACGTTGCATTCATACCTGCGGCCGGCGAGGCCGCCGGCCCTCCAATTGAATCCCACGTTGCATTCATACCTGCGGCCGGCGAGGCCGCCGGCCCTCCAATTGAATCCCACGTTGCATTCGTACCTGCGGTCGGCGAGGCCGCCGGCCCTCCAATTGAATCCCACGTTGCATTCATACCTGCGGCCGGCGAGGCCGCCGGCCCTCCAATCAATTCCACGTCGCATTCATACCCACGGCCGGCGAGGCCGCAGGCCCTCCAATTAATTCCACGTCGCATTTATACCCGCGGCCGGCGAGCACGGATTATTTTTTCGACATGGCGCGCGCGATCTCTCTATCCGTCTCGCGCTTCTTAATATCCTGCCGCTTGTCGGGCGCGGCCTTGCCTTTTCCTAAGCCGATCTGAACCTTAGCCCTACCTTTGTTTAAATGGATCTGCAGGGGGACTATCGTTGTACCCTTTGTCTCAAGCTCCGTAATGAGGCGATCGATCTCCTTACGGTGCATAAGGAGCTTTCTCGGTCTGCGCGGATCGTACTCCTTATCTCCACTCTGGGAGTATGGTTGGATATGTGCGTTCAAGAGATAGAGCTCTCCCCTATCCGGACGCACGTACGCCTCACTAATCGACATCTCACCGCCGCGCATGGATTTGATCTCAGCGCCGGTGAGGACGAGTCCCGCCTCAAAAGTGTCCAAAATGTGGTAGTCAAAGCGGGCTTTTCTATTCGCCGCTAAGATCTTTACCTCTTCGCTCATATCCAGAAATTCCTACACGAAACTGCCAAACACTACCACAAGAACCACGCTCTGGATATCGGCCCGCATGAGGCTGATCAGCAAGGAATTACAGGGATATGGGTAAGCTCGCCTTCATGACACATCTCTCTTTCCTTGATTACCTCCCCCTTTGGGGTGTGTTCGTTGCCACCGTCGTGATGATAGCTCTTTCGATGGAAGTTGGATTCCGCATCGGGTCTTGGCGACGTCGGCACTCGGGTCTTGAAAAGGACGCTCCCGTAGGCGCGTTAGTCGGGGCGACCCTCGCCCTCCTAGGCTTCATGCTCGCAACAACCTTCGGCATAGCCGTTTCCCGTTTCGATCTTCGATTAAACACCTTTCTCGATGAGGTAGACGCAATTAGCACCGCACTCCTCCGCGCTGAATTCTTATCAAACCCTATTCAACGGGATGTTAAAAAGGCGCTGGGGGACTATATCGACGCGCGCCTCGCCGCCACAGATCCTACTACGCTGAACATCGCTATCGCTCGCTCGGAAGAGCTTCATCACGTTCTTTGGGATCTAACGATCGCTGCGGAGCGTTCAACAGCAAATCAGGTTACGGCGGGACTTTTCATAGAATCGATCAACGAGATCATCGACCTTCACACCAGACGAGTGATCGCGGCAGTCGGTGCCCGCATACCCGGTATCGTGTGGATGGCCCTCTACGCCGTTACGATATTTGGTATGGGAGAGCTCGGATATCAAGCCGCCCTCGCTGGCTCCGCACGATCTCCTGCAACGGTTGGGCTCATCCTCTCATTCACGCTAATTCTCTGGATCATCGTCGACCTCGATAGACCATTCGAAGGAGCGCTAACGGTAAGTCAAGCCGCGATGCGCGACCTACAACGCTCCCTTAACAAAGACCCGTCCTAAAGAGTCGTAGCGCTTTTAACCTTATCCTGTCGGTTCTTTTATCGGGCATCGGTTTACCGCTCGTCCCGACTACTTGCGCACCAGAGTGTTACCGCAGTAAAACACTCGCGGACTTACGCGCAGGTGATAATGACGCCAAAAAAGAGAGCCCTCCTCATAGCAACATTAGCGGATCTCTATCCCGAACCACGCTCAGAGCTCGACTTTAAGAATGAGTATCAACTCCTCATCGCGGTCATGCTCTCCGCGCAATGCACCGACAAGAAGGTTAACCAGGTCACGCCTGAGCTCTTCAAAAGCTATCCTACCTTCAAGGCTCTCTCTGAATCGAAACTCACCGACATCGAGAAAATAATTCGTCCCATCAATTACTATAAGACGAAATCTAAGAATCTCATCGCGTGCGCGGAGCGCGTTGTAGAACAATTCAAATCAAAGGTTCCTGATTCGCATACGGATCTCACCTCACTTCCTGGCGTAGGAAACAAAACCGCCAACGTCATCCTCTCAGAGAAAGGGGTAATACCTGCCTTTCCCGTTGATACACACATATTCCGATTAGCCCATCGACTCGGGCTCTCTAAGGGAAAAACTCCTGACCTTGTCGAAGTGGATCTACGCAAAGCTTTTCCATCCGCAGAATGGCGGAACTTACATCATCGGATTATCTTTCACGGTCGACGAGTCTGCGGTGCCAGAAATCCGCAGTGCGCAGCATGCGAGCTAAGCACACTATGTCCACGGATCGGAGTGTCAAAGAGCAAGGACGGATAAGATTACGGCGCGTCTCCCAACGAACCCCTATCACCCATTCGCAGCTGTCTTTGATTCTAAGAGTATCTGTAACGCCCACTTCTCAAGGTCATCAAGCTCACAGTCACTCTCAAACGGAAACTCCTCTCCGTCTGCCCAGCGGCCGATCCCTTTATAACCTTCCGAGGTTCGCTCAATGGAGAGAACGCGAGCGTCCTCACCAAAACCAAGCGAACCGAGGATAATGTCCTCAGCTCGGACTTTTGGTGAGAGGTCGTCGCTCTCTTTGCTCATGCCCTATGCCTTGTAGGCACCGATAACTACGGAAGCGTTTGTACCACCGAAGCCAAAGCTATTTGACATGGTGATGGCAACCTTTTGATGGCGCGCCTTGTGCGCGACGTAGTCGAGGTCACACCCCTCTTGAGGATTGTCGAGATTGATCGTTGGGGGAACAACACCATCGCGAATCGCCAGCGTGCAGAACGCTGCTTCAATCGCTCCGGCCGCGCCGAGAAGGTGTCCCGTCATCGATTTGGTTGAACTAACCAAGAGTCCGTTCTTCGCCCACTCACCGAACACAGTCTTGATTCCAGCAGTTTCAGAGATATCGTTCGCTGGAGTCGAAGTTCCGTGCGCATTCAAGTAATCCACTTGGCTGGGCGTAATGCCCGCCGACTCAATCGCTTGCTTCATGCATGCTACAGCGCCCTCGCCCCCTTCACTTGGGGCGGTCATGTGGTATGCATCACAGGAGAAGCCGTATCCAAGAACCTCTCCGTAGATCTTCGCGCCACGCTTCACCGCAGAATCAAGATCCTCAAGTACTAGGATTGCGCATCCCTCGCCGAGTACAAATCCGTCACGATCCTTATCGAATGGCCGGCTCGCTTTCTCAGGTGCGTCATTACGAGTGGAAAGTGCCTTGAGAGCGTTAAATCCACCAATACCGATCGGACACACGGTACTCTCAGACCCACCCGTCACAACAACATCCTGGAGCCCGTCAGCGATCATGCGGAACGCTTCACCAATAGCGTGCGTTGAGGAGGTACACGCGCTCGTTACCGTGTAATTCACCCCTTGAAGCCCGTACTTGATCGCCACATTACCCGGTCCCAGGTTGCTAATCATACCGGGGATAAGAAACGGCGATATCTTTCGTGGACCACCTTCAAGGTATGCCTTGTGGTACTTCTCAAGAATATTAAGACCACCAATCCCTACACCCAGGATGCACCCCATCTTTGGCTTCGAATACGCGGTCTGCTCACCAAGGAGCTTCGCATCTTCAAGAGCCTCATGCGTTGCCGCAATAGCATACTGAGAAAAGAGATCCTGCTTCTTTTGGTCTTTCGGCTCTATGAACGCATCGGCGCTAAACCCTTTCACTTCCGCGGCGATATTTGTCGCAAACGCCGAAGCATCGAATCGGGTGATCGGGCCAACACCAGACCTTCCCTCTTTCGCCGCAGACCATGTGGTCTCACGGGTATTTCCAAGAGGACTAACGATTCCGATACCAGTAATAGCAACTCTTCGCTTCTGCATCTTTTTCCCTTTCAACCGCACTCGTGACACTGCGGCAACCGCAGCTTCGAACTCTAGCGGGCTCATCAAAGCCCCCGAGCGCGCACTTCTTCTTACGACCCAAGCCGTTTAAGCAGGTAGTATTACCACACTGACCCTGCCCGGAAAAGCAAGCCTAACGTACTAATTTTCAAGCAGTTTTACGTTCAAAGAGAGGCAGCGTTGCGTTCTCCTGCGCCACCGCATCCGCCAAAATAGTAAAGGAAGTTCGAGAGCTTGAAAAATCCCCGGTCTCTTCAACCTTCTCGACACACTCAACGAGCGCCGGAAGAGTACGAGTAACCCGCCGCAAGATGTATGATCGCTTCGACTCCGTGAGCTGCAAGCCTCGCTGCTTGGTGATGATATTGAGAAGCTTATCAAGGTCAGTTTCAGCCGGCCCCCCCATAACGAGGTGGAGTCCGGAGTTAAGCCTACTCTTAATCTGTTTTGTGCAAGCGATCTCCTCTGGAGGGCGCGTCCCTAAGATAACTAAGGTTCCATCAACCCGATGTAATTGCTCCGTGAGATCCATAAAGATCCCCGACTGACTACTCTTTGAGATCTTTTCCAGAAAAACATCTCCATCATCTATGACGATGGTCTCTCCTTCCTGAAGCTGGTCTCCGTAAAATCCCTGTGCGTACCAATCAGCGACATCTTCAGACGCGACCATGCGAGCGCCCCTTCCTTTTCCTTGAAGATGACCAACGAGATACACGCCAAGATGAGTCTTTCCGGACTTCGGGTCTCCTTGAATGTACGAGAGGGAAAATACTCGCTGATACGAGAGCGTCTCAACTGATGTAACAAGATCCGCAACACCTCTGTGCACAAGAAAGGAGCCTGACGAATAGCGTAGGGGTTGCACCAGCTGAAGTGGTATCTGCGCCGCCATAGTCACCACTCTTTACGACTTAACAGCCCGCAAAAATAAAATCATCGGGGTCGCTTACACGCGACCACACACGCGCGCCGAGTGCCCCCATCTTCCTCTCGAAGTGCTCATAGCCCCTTCGGAGGTGGTGAGGTTCGTGCACCTCACTTCGACCGTCCGCCGCGAGGCCGGCGAGAGCAACGGCCGCTGCCGCGCGAATATCGAGGCCATCAACTGGAGCTCCTGTCAGCTTATCAACGCCTTCGATAGTCACGATGCGATCCTGAATGTGTATTGAAGCGCCCATGCGAGCGAGCTCAGACACGTGACCAAATCGACCTTCGTAAATCGTTTCCTCAATCGTACTTGATCCCTCAGCAAGGGTGAGAGCCGCCATGAGAGGCGCTTGCAGATCGGTGGCGAGCTCTGGAAACGGCCCCGTCTTTACCTTTACCGCTTTTAAACGCCCACGACTTTTCACGGTAACGGATTGGTCTCCGCACGAAACTTCAAGCCCCATCTCGGAGAGGGTATTTAGGAATGAACCAAAATAGAGCGGGTCAATCCCTTCAACGGTGACACAACCTCCGGTAATCGCACCAGCCAGGAGGTATGTTCCCGCCTCTATCCGATCGCCTATGAGATTAGCCGTAACACCACCAAGCTCGCTGCGACCGTTAATCTCTATGACATCACCGCCAGCGCCCTGTATGTCTGCCCCCATACCGTTTATGAAATGAGCGAGTGCTACGATCTCTGGCTCTCGCGCAGCACCTTTAATAATTGTGCGGCCCGGTGTCAGGCTCGCTGCCATAATCAACTGGTGCGTCGCTCCCACTGAAGGGAAGCGAAGATCGATCAGCGCGGGCTTCAAGCCATCAACCGCTGTCGCGTACACGACACCATGCTTGAGAGAGATGTCAGCTCCCATCTTCGCCAGACCTTCAAGGTGAAGATCCACAGGACGAGCTCCGATAAGATCACCTCCCGGAAGCGCGACACGCGCGGCGCGGCCACGCGCAAGGAGGGGCCCAAGAACCCAGAAAGAGGCTCGAAGCGCTTTCACTAAACTGTAGCTAGCCTCGGTAGCCAGGAGCTTCTCCGTTCGCACCCGAGCAGTATTTCCGTCGTACGAAACGGTTGCGCCGAAGTGCTCTAAGAGATGAAGACAGAGACTCGTGTCGGTAAGGTTGGGAACATTTGAGAGGACGCACTCCTCTCCTGTGAGAAGGGTCGACATCAGGATAGGAAGGCCCGCGTTTTTCGCTCCACCAGCTACCACCGTTCCGCGGAGTGGGTTGCCCCCAACTATCTCGATATACTCAGACATTACACCCCCCGAAAGCCGATACCGAATGTCAGCCATAAGGTACGGCAGACGACCAGGCAGAACAATAGCAACTATCCCCTTTAAAGTCCGATTGAGAAGAAAAATAGAGCCCTCAAGGAGGGCCCCAATATTTAAGGAGACTTATGCCAAATCCAGTTGCTTCGAATGTCGATTCGGCCGCCCTACAGGTCGGCTCTAACCTCACCAAAGCCGAGAACACCCTCCTCGCGGCATACGCCCTGAAAGAAGGCGCAACTGCCTCGCAGCTCAAAGCGTTGGCAAAGGAATTGGGAGTTTCAAACACCAAGGATATCAACCTACGATCGCTGCAGCTCATCGCTGAGCAGAGGTTTCAGCACTCCTCTCAGGTGCTTAATCTCTTTTCTGGCCTCCTCGACAAGATAGACCAGCTTAAGCAGCGAATTATCAGCAAGTTCTCGAATGGTTAGTACGAAATCCCTGGGAGGGGCGCCGTGGCAGGTGACCCTTCACGATCATTGAGAGTTGCGGCAAGCCGGCGAGGCCGCCGGCCCTCCAGGTACAAATGTCGCGGGTTCGATGGAGGGCCGGCGGCCTTGCCGGCCGCT
>JBIIEK010000161.1:0-6822 GCA_044237895.1 Bdellovibrionota bacterium | reverse complement strand
CGTTGCTAGGCATTATTTTATGGTGAAATAATATAAATTGGATATAAATAAGGCTAATTTTACATTTTTTGGGACGTGACTATGGAGCCTGTTTTGCGAAATTTCCTTGAGATTCCTTATGACGAGCTTGAGCAGCTCAATCTAGAGGCGAAGGAGAAGGTGATTAAAAGGACCCCTGAGGGCGAGTTGCGGGAGCACTACCTCAAGTACCTTCATGAGGAGAAGCGCATCAAGGCCGTGACCGTATGCTTTACGGACATCGAGGGTCGCTTCCACATGCTCGACTATGACAAGAAGTTCCTTCTCAAGTCGTATGATAATCTGACATTCGATGGATCTTCAATTCGAGGATTCTCTGTCGTAAAGGAGTCTGACCTAAGACTTGAAGTAGACTGGGGGTCTTTCAGGTGGCTTCCGAGTGACGTCTTTGGTCCAGGCAAGGTTCTTGTGTTCGGGCTCATCAAGGATCGCGATGGTCGTGGATACGGCTCCGACATGCGCGGTAGGTTGAAGGAGTTCTGCGACGAGCTTTATGCCAAGGACTCGATTACTGCGCACATCTCTGTTGAGTGCGAGGGCTTCCTCTTCGAGGGGCGTGACGCTGAGCAGGCATTTAGCGAGGGTAATGGCTTCAAGCTTGTGTCGAGTGGTGGTTACTATAACTCGCTTCCTCGCGATCCGCTTAAGATCTTTATCGACTCTCTCGCTGAAGCTCAGCGAGCAATGGCGTTTGAGAATGAAAAGGACCACCCGGAGGTGGCACCCTCTCAGTTCGAGCTTAACTATACGTTCTGCGATGCATTGGTGGCGGCGGATCTTGTGCAGTTGTACAAGCTGACCGCCCGTCAGATCGCCGCAAATTCTGGTCTGACGGCTTGCTTCCTTCCCAAGCCGATAGCTGGCATTAACGGTAGTGGAATGCATACGAACCTCTCTCTTTCGAAGAAGGGAAAGAACCTGTTTTTCGACGCCTCTGGTGAGGATGGATTGTCTGCGCCAGCGTGGGACTTTATTGATAGGCTTCTAAATAACGCCAACGATATATGCCTCTTGATCAACTCTAGCGTGAACGCATACCGGCGCCTTGATCCGAACTTTGAGGCTCCGAATCAGATTCGATCCTCGCCAGTGGATAGGACTTCGATGGTTCGTATTCCGCTCGGTAATGAGAAGTCGGCGCGTATCGAGGTGCGAACGGTTGCTCCGGATGCGAATCCGTATCTTACCTTCCTCTCGATTCTTCACACCGGTCTTCGGGGTCCAAAGAACGATCAGCAGGTCACAGAGAACCGACGGTCAAGAACTCGGTTCCTTCCAGGGAATATTTACGACGCGATTCGACTTTGCAAGTCGAGTGAGTTTGTCGCTGAGATGCTTGGGGAGACCGCGAAGGAGAAGTTTATCGAGCGCAAGGTGGCGGCTGCTGACCGTTGTCCTCGCGAGTTGGGTACCGCGGTTAAGACTGGAGAGGTTCGTTTCCATCACGAGGTAACCAACCAGCATATCTGGAATAATTTCTAAGGAGGCGTTCCCTTAGAGTGCGCCGTAAAGGAGCCTCGTAGTGAGTTTCTACGAGGCCTGCGCGGGGGCTCTTCGTTGCGCATCGTTAGTTGCTTTTTCGAGCTGGGAACGGGAAACCGTCCCCAGCTTTTTTATGTCCTCGATATTTTGGGTGTGCGATACTTTGGGGGTTCGTCGATTGAGGCGAGCAGAGAGCGCACCTTCTATGTCCGATCCCCGACCCATCCCCGGCACAATCCAAACGCCCCGCAAGACCATCGCGTGGGTGAATACGACCTATTTTGCGGAAGGACTTCCGTACATGATCGTTAGGATCCTCTCAGGGGTGTTTTTCACTCAGCTCGGGGTTAAAGAGCGATACCTCGGATATCTCAACTACCTGGGGCTTCCGTGGAATATCAAATTCTTTTGGGCCCCCCTCGTTGATGGTTGGAGTTCAAAAAAGCGATGGCAGGTGGCGCTTCAAGCTCTCATCGGCCTGTTAACAATTATCGTCGGGTACCTCTCGTATGCGGCTGCCGGTGTCTCTGACCCCTCAGGTCACCTTGAAGCGATTGCGATAGTGTTTATCACCATCGCCTTTCTCGCGGCCACGAACGACATAGCTATTGACGGTTTCTATCTTGAGGCGATTCCAAGGCGCGAGGACCAGGCTCTCTTATCTGGTTACCGAGTGCTCGCCTATCGGCTCGCCATGGTATTCGCGCGCAGCGGTCTTGTGGCCCTTGCCGCGTGGGCGATGAGCTCAGCCACCTTTGGTACTCCGTATCACGCATGGGCTCTCACGTTTGTAGTTGGAGGGGGAGTGCTTCTTGCGTGCAGTATTCTTCATGCAGCCATTCTCCCAAACGTTCGGTCGACGGGAGAGGCTTCTTCCGGGAGTCAATTTGAGAGGGCGACCCGGGTATTTCGGGAGGGGTTTTCGACGTACCTCGCGCAACCAAAGATCCATCTTATTCTTGCATTCATAATCCTCTACAAGATGGGCGACGAACTGCTTTTCTCCATGGTTACTCCCTTCATGCTTCGAGAGCTCAAAGTTGCTACCGAACAATACGCCTGGATTGCGGGTATCGTAGGAGCTGTCGGAACTATCGTGGGAGCGATGTGGGGTGGGGCGCTTATCAAGAAGATGGGGCTTCGGAGGGCTATGTGGCCGCTCACCATTGCGATGAATCTGAACCTCTGGTTGTACGTGTGGCTCTCTGTATATAAGCCAGACGCATCCACCGTTACGGGAGTAGCGATCATCGCCACGATTCACGGCATCGAGCAGATAGCGGCGGGACTCGGAAGCGCAGCGCTGTTGGTCTTCCTTCTTACGACCTGCTCTCAAAATTACAAGGCCACTCATTACGCGGTCGGAAGTGCGATAATGTCTATTCCGGGTACCCTTGTAGGAGGACAGGGAGGAGTGTTGGTAGAAGCTATCGGATACACAAACCTCTATATCCTCGCCTTCGTCTCGTCTCTTCCAGCGATGTTTCTTATTCCATTTGTTCCTATGAGAGAGGAGTGATCTTTGTATGACACGCGGTACGGTCGTTCGTTTGTTGCGGTCCTCCCTCTACTCACTTCTACTCATTGGTAGCTACTGCTCAAAGGTCGCTGCGCAATCCGTTGTGTCAGGAACGGAGGGAGTTACTGCTCTCTTTCAAATTGCCGGCGGAGTAGCCGCGTTCGATGAAAGCGCGGCAGCGTTAGTCATGTTCGGTCGGGAGGGAAGCTCCCTTAAAGAGCGGCAACGGTACGCGGTGAATGGTTCCGTATGGGGTGTTGCAGAGGGGGGTGGTTCCACCTTCGTTGTCGTAGGTATGGGACGAAGGGACCTTTCGGCGCCCCTTAAGGTCTTACAGTTCGACCAGAAGGGCTCCGCACGCACGATCTTCGAGCACCAAGGGGAGCGCAATCAGGCGTCGCAGCTCACCTATCGAGATGGTCGTCTCTGGCTTACCTATTTCGAGTCGAAATATATGACGCGAACTGGATACTGCAAGCCTCACATCGAGCAGGGGTGCTCTTTCGTAGAGGTAGCCCGGATGAGACTTGGTGACGCGGTGGATGTCAGTGGTGATCTCGTTGTTATCGGTCGGCCCTATGGCGATATTCAAGGCCAGGACGGAGATCTTATCCTTGTTGAGAAGGGTCAGCAGACCCTCCTTCCAAGTTATCGCGGGGTACGTTCTGTCGCGTTCTTTGGTAATGGCTCCGATAAGGCAATCGCTATTGGGGATGGTTGGCACCAAAACTACGGACAGATTGCGCAGGGGCGACTCAGCATCTTAACTCGAAAGCCGGACGATTCTCGATACGCGTTAACCTTGATTGATAGAGACGCCGCGCAGTACGGATTTGCTAAGATAGTTCCATTTACTCAGGGTGGGGCGCAGTTTCTTGCGGTACTCGGAAATAGAACACTTTCGACCTATGGGCCGGCGCCACAATGGAACAAGAGAGAGTGGTACGTTCAATCGAGCGTTGATACTCCCCTTGATGTTGCGCTCATTGAGAGCTCTTCGAGCAACGCTTGGTTCGCGGTATTGGATAAAGGGATCCGACTGATTGAGGTAAAGAGTAGCTAGCGCACGCGTCTCGCAAAGAGTCGTTTCCAGACCGAGCCTCTGAGTATGAGAGCCCCTACTTCGGACTCTCGATGTAGACATCAACAAGTTGTCCGACAAAGATTGGAAGATCCTTCTTGTCGAAGTTGTATATGATCTGGAGAACCCTTGTATCTACACGCTCCGTGCTTTCGCCTGTGAGCGAGCGCTTGGGGATGACGTACGGCTCGAACCTAACGAACGTCAGTGGGAACGAAACCTCGGTGTTGCCTCGTAGAATAGCCCGCGCGGGGCGGCCTGCCTCAACGCGCCAGGCGTCGTTTTCGTCCACATCAACTCGGACAGCCAAAGGATCTACCGAGCCTACAACCATAAGAGGGGTTGTCATAACCTGAGCTGGTGCGAATTCCCCGGTGCGAGCTCTCGATTGAAGGACCGCTCCGTCGATCGGAGATCGAACCGTGAGGCGATTGAGAGTCGTTTGGGTGGCTTCAAGCTGCGATTCCGCCTCAACGAGTCCTGCCTTGGCGACAGAGACCAGGCTTTCACGCTTTAAGAGTTCGCCTTTTGTGATGGCTCGCGCATCGCCAACGCTCTTGTAGATAGATAATTGAGTCTCGGTATCGGCGAGCACGGCTTTCGCTTTTTCAACCTGCGCTTTGCGAACATCGAGCTCCGCTATTATGGGCCGTGACTCGAGGGCAAAGAGCGGTTGTCCAGCCGTAACGGCATCGCCCGCTTTTACGAAGACCGTTTCGATTATGCCTGGAAGTGGTGAGGCGATGCCGATGTTTTCTGACGACGCTTCGATAATACCGGAACCTGCTACGAACGTGGCGTAGGGTGGGCGAGCTGGCTCTACTACTGGTGGGGCAACAGGTGGGGGGACTGACCCCGTAATAACGGTTCGGAGGACGAATATGATGCCAATGAGAGCAAGAACGGGGAGTATGTAAAATCGCGCCATTGAGCGCCCCTCCTTATAGGGCGAACTCGCTTATTTTGTAGGAACGATATCGAGCGACGAGGGCTGGTTCAATGCTCGACCTCGCCTACGGCGCATCGTAGCTCGGAATGCCGATGGTTCGCAAAGGGGCGACCAGGCCCTATCCCACTCGCTGATAGGTGTTGGCGATCGGCCATTTATCTGACTCCCGGTTCATCGGGTAGAGGGTGATGCGCCCCTCTCTGACTACCTGTAGCCCGTAGGTGGGGACGAGTTTGAAGATATCTACACCATCGTTTACCCATCCCATGTCACACGGCACGCACCTGCCGGGCTCGTTAACGAGGTAGAATCTGCCTCCCGGTTTTAAAGAGCTTTGGATACGGCTTAATTCAACCCTTGGGTCATAGGTATGTTGAAGGACCCAGATAGCGTAGGTGTGGTCGACCCTCAGGCCTCCATGTACCAAGAGGTCAAAGTCTTGAGGTGATAAGACGCTGAACTGTTGAGAGTTAACATACTCAAGGGCCATCTTGCGCATCGAAGCGCTGATGTCGAGCCCCATGACTCGGCATCCATAACGTTCAATCAGCGCCTTTGCTACTCGACCAATCCCACATCCGTAATCAAGGATCAGATCGCTTGATGTAATGTTGAACTCTCTGCCCATCTCTTCGGCAAGAAACGTAGTCTCCTCTCGCCAGCGGTCTTCGGTAGACATCGTATCATTGCCCGTGAGGATTATCTCGCGAGCTTTGTCGACGGTGTCACATTCAAAGAAGTCAGGGATGTAGTTGGCGTATTTCTGTTCGTCTGCCATACCTTCCAGAGTATTCGGCGGGGCGATGAGCGGCAAGTTGAAAATAGAACAAAGCCCAAAAGTGCTTATAACTCAGTCGGGGAATTAGCCACGCGTATAATTCGACCGTCGTCCATGACACCGATGCGGTCGGCATATTGAAAGATTCGAGAGTCGTGGGTGACGATGATGAGAGTTCTTCCCCCTTGGAGGGCTTCCCTCCTAAAAAGCTCCATGATCTCGCCTCCTGTTGTATGATCGAGCGCGCTAGTTGGCTCGTCGCACACGATGAGGCGCGGGTTGTGCACAAGTGCCCGGGCAATGGCGACTCGTTGTTGTTGTCCCCCTGAGAGCTCCCCTGGGCGGGTTTGCAGTTTCTCCCCTAGTCCGACCTTTGCAAGTACCTCTCGTGCCCGTGTCTCTGCTTCTCCTCTTTCGGTCCCGTTAAGGAGGAGTGGTATCGACACGTTCTCTGTCGTCGTCAGCGTGGGGATGAGATTATAGGATTGAAAGACGAACCCGACGGTTTTTCCCCGATAAGCGGTGCGTTCCATGTCGCTCATCTGTTGAAGATCGTGCGCGAAGATCTTGCACATACCCTGATCGTGCTCAAGGATTCCGGCGATGATCGATATGAGCGTTGTCTTTCCGCATCCTGAGGGGCCGACGAGCATAAAGAGCTCGCCGGGCTTTACATCCAGATCCACTCCACGAAGAGCGAGGGTCAGATTCCCTTTCTTTCCATAGCTTTTGGTAATGCCTTGGCACAGAATCGCTGGTTCCATCTCTAGCTCCTGAAAACGATCCCTGGTTCAAGGCGCAAGACCTTCCAGAGGCTAAAGATTGTTGTGAGAACGGTGATAAGTGTCGTGGCTAAAACGGTCACGACGGGAATCTGCCAGGGCATATAGAACGCGAGCTCTGAGTTTTTTGAGATGATGCTGGTGAGAGATGCTATCCCCATGCCGATAGAGCTTCCAAGGGCACCTACAAGC
>JBIIEK010000160.1:0-6830 GCA_044237895.1 Bdellovibrionota bacterium | reverse complement strand
CGACAAGACCAAAAGCGGAGGTCGTCGCCGATATCGAGCGAGCCGCACTTCCCATTCCCGGAAATAACTTTGAGTTCACTCAACCGATCCAGATGCGGTTCAACGAGTTGATTGCGGGAGTGCGCAGTGATGTGGCCGTAAAGATATTCGGCGATGATGCAACGGTCTTGCTCTCTCATGCGGAGAAGATAGCTGCGTTTTTGAAGGGCGTGCCTGGGGCCTCTGACGTAAAGGTTGAGCCGGTCACGGGGCTCCCTTTCATCGAGATTAAACCTCTCCGCGAAAAAATAGCTCGTCTCGGATTAAGTGCTTCGAGCATTCAGGATGTGGTGAGAGTCGCGTATGCTGGTCAAGAGGTGAGTCGCTTTTATGAGGGGAGTAGAAGTTTCCCCGTAGTGGTGCGCCTCCCAGGAGAGGCTAGGGCGAGGATTGAGTCCATCGGAGGATTGCCGATCTCGCTTCCTCCAGAGGCTGCCCATCACCACGGACCTATTGAAGTAAGTCGGACGAGATTAGAGAGAGAAGGAGATGATAAGTCGTATGTGCAGTTGGGGGAGGTTGCGGATATATCAATAACGCAGGGCCCGAACCAGATTACGCATGAGAATGGAAAACGACGAGTGGTCGTAACGGCGAACGTGAGGGGGCGAGATCTCGGCTCGTTCGTTGAAGAGGCTCAAGGCATTCTCTTAAACAATGTGCAGATTCCAGCAGGATATTGGGTTACGTGGGGTGGTCAATATGAGAACCTCCTCGCGGCGAAGGGGAGGCTCCTTTTCGTAGTTCCCCTTGTTCTCGCCGGAGTGTTTGGCCTTATTGTAGTCACGTTTCGCTCAACGTTGTATTCGCTCCTCGTGTTTAGCAGCATCCCCTTTGCTCTCTCAGGTGGAGCGCTCGCTTTATGGGTTCGTGGTATTCCGTTCTCGATCTCTGCAGCTGTTGGATTTATCGCTCTCTCTGGGGTGTCCGTATTGAATGGACTTGTATTGGTTAGTTTTACTCGTCAACTGATGGCCGGCGGAGCCTCAACGTTGTGTGCGGTAGTCGATGGCGCAGTCGGGCGCCTACGACCTGTATTGATGACCGCGCTCGTGGCGTCTTTAGGTTTTCTACCGATGGCTATTTCGCAGGGGACCGGATCTGAGGTGCAAAGGCCCCTGGCAACGGTGGTTATCGGTGGAATTATCTCAGCAACTACCTTAACCCTTTTCGTCTTGCCGGTGCTTATCTCGGTCTTCGCGAGGGAAAAATCAAGATAGTGTGAGCGCTCCTACGGATCGGTTCTGATTTCACGTCTGATGGTCCTCGTCGATAGTTATTCCTTACGGCTCGTTCTAGCGGTACAAAAGGGTATGGACGTTTTTGTATACGGCTCCCTCATGTTTCCGGCGGTTTACGAAGGGGTCACCGGCGTCGCCAGGCCGATGATAGACGCCTTGCTCCACTCGTATCGTCGATACGGGATTCAAAATCCCCAGGGGTCAAGCTATCCCGGGATCGTACCGGAGGAAGGGTCCGTTGTTAGAGGGAAAGTGATCCGGGGGATTACCGAGCAGGAGCTTAGTGCCCTTGATAGCTTTGAGGATGTTGAGCACGGCCTCTATAGGCGACAAGAGGTGGAGGTGTTCGTTCAGAGCGGAGCCCTTAGAGCGGTCACCTTCATAGCCGGTCCCAAAATTACGCCGTACCTCAAAGGTGAGTGGTGCGCAGAGCGTTTCGAGCAGGATATGTTGCGCCAGTTTCTGGCGCTCTCGGTAATGCCGTTCGCCCGACGTCGAGGCATGGTATCCAACGGATAGATTCGGAGCGCAGAGTGTTTAATACCCCCTTCTCGGCAAGAGATTTACCTCTACCCAACGGTCGTCAGCTGAGACCCGCCGCATCATCTGAGGTGAGATGTCGCAAGTCGCCACTCATTATTCTGGCCGCGGGGAACGCCCTTTCAGGGCCGATGCTAATCTCGCAAATCTATCCTCCTCGGCTTGTTTGATCTTAATGTCACCTTCGCAAGCGGCGATTACATTTGCTGGAGTCCTAACGGTGTGCTCGAGGTAATTCAGTGTCTCGAACGCGCCAATGAGTCTGGCCTTTAAGGTTCCGTAGTCGCCAGATCGCAAAAATTCGATGGAGGTCTTTATTCCGTCAGGATGGAACACCGCGCATGTGAAATCATTAGCGACAAGAAACTGCAACCCCGGTCTGGGCGTGCGGTGAATGACCTCTTGGCGAGGCGCAACGAGCTCCTTGCCGTTGTAGACTTTAAGGTGGTCGTAGATCCAATTCCCCTGTTCCGTCAGAAACTGTTCCATGGTGGAGGCGTCGAGGAGCGCTCCCTTTCGCTCTGAAGCATCGTAGTGTCTCGCGTCAGTCAATCCTCTGTCGTGTAGTTGTACCCTCACAGCGCTATGTCGGTCAGCGATAATAATTCCGGATAGGCCCGCGGTGGTTTCTAACACGGAAAGGTTGAAAATCATCTCTTTTATCATCGTCTGTGATGTGCGAATCACTCCGAGGAAGGCGGCGAGGTTTTTACCGCTCAGCGTGGGGGCGTTGTCTCGGGGCAAGCCAGGAAGCCGTCTGGCGATCTCCTCTGTTGTCCACTCTCTCGGTATAACGTTTTGTGGCTGCTGGGTAGAATGAGTTGGCATAGCGACCTCCCTTACATCAAAGTGTCTGAGGGATCTGAACGTTTCGGATGACGTGTGCCCCTCAAGATCACAGTCTACCTTCGTTATCAGTGAGTGATGAGTCGATGCCTCTTAATTCGGTCGTTTGTTGTTCGATGGTCGTTCGCTGCGTGGAGAAATTTAGGGCCACGTGCGAAAATAGTGAGAGTAAACGAGCGTTTGCGACGATTTTGTGGGCTAGAGGGCTACGAACATAAATGCCTTGGCACGGCTCATAGATTTCTATAAATAGTGGAATAGGGCCCCTCGGCCGGCCCGAGTGCCCGAGTCTGGTCCGAGTCTGGTACAGCCCAACTAAGCGTTGTTCAGGTAGCACCGAATAGCGGCCGCGTCTTTTTAAGAGTTTCAAGCCAAGTCTGGTCCAAGTCTGGTTCCAAGTCTGGTACAGCCCAACTAAGCGTTGTTCAGGTAACACCGAATAGCGGCCGCGTCTTTTTAAGAGTTTCCGGAACTAGCGAGGAATGGAGTGAGCTAAGGCGTGCCTTCAGCGAATCATTTTGGGACCATTAGGAGCGGTGTAAGCATGAATGTTGAGTGGTAGTCCTGCCTCGCAAGTACACGGGCGCCTTTATAAATATGCCTGCAGACCGTAACTATTGTTAGATGGCATTGCACAATCGCGGTATCGGTGGCTTAAAACATCCAGGCGGCCACGGTACATCTTTGTATCCTTGCTTCATGAGGAGGTAGCACTCTCTGCACTGGTTGATGAACTTTCGAAACGTCTCGAGAAATGCCCAGCGAAGCTCTTTACAAGAAGCATACATGAATATCTTTCTCTCTTTCTTTCGGGGAATATAGGCATCTGTCACCACAAATCCTTCAAGTCGGCTTAGTTGGGTTTTCTTTCGAACTAATGTCGCCTCCTCTTGTCGCACGTAAGCGATTATCCTCTCGCGAATCTTCTCAATCTCAATGGGATCTACAATCTTAAACGCCTCAAGCCACTTAAGGGGCATAACACGAACTACGTTGCGTTCACGGCAGGAGGCTCTCTCTTGAACCGCATTGATAAGATTACGTTCCTCGGAGAGTGATGGGTTGTTTCGTGAAAGGGGCTCTACGTCGGTCAAAAGTACCCAAGGAACCTCTTTCTCAACACTCGCGTTGACGTCCGCAGGAACAGAGAGGAACTCTCTCCAAGTGTTGCACCCGTTGTATTCATCAATCGAACGAGCGAGCCCCGCGCGGACTGGATTTAGGTAGGTGTAGACAATACGAGCGATAGCAGCTTCAAGGTCCAGGACTTCTCCGATGTTAGTGTTGTTATCCCATAGGTTTAGTTGTGAAATGCTTAAGAGCCGCTTGAGGAAGTCGGTGAGGCGTTTCTTGAGACGCTCATGAAAATGGGTAAGCGCAGAACAGTCGAGTGAAAACACCTGCATGTGAACATGGTTACTCATCCAGACGTAACCACAGACTATAATAGCCTCCGAACAAAGCAGCCGTCCTATAATACTTTCGATCAGCAGTGTCGTGAGCGCGCGTGCCGGCAGCGGAAGGCCCTTAAGGGACCGGAAACACAGATCGTACATCTTCCTACTTCGAGGCATTCGACGTTTGCGCATAGTAACGAATACATCGACAAAACCGATACAATGTTGCCTCTTAGACGCAAAAAAGTTGGCCTGCACCAGGGAGAGGGGCAAAAAAGTTGGCCTGCACCAGGGAGAGGGCCAGGAAGAGGCCAGGGAGAGGGCCTCTTAGATGCAAAAAAGTTGGATTGCACCAGGGAGAGCGCACCAGGGAGAGCCTCTCTACGGTTTCTTTCGCACCACGATGAGGTATCGGGTGATATCGGTCCCAGGTAAAGGTATCTGAAAGACCCTCTCTACAGATCCGCCGAGTTCTCTGAGGAGTGACTCGGATCCGTGCATCTCCTCCTCGTAGCCGACTCCTTTCATGGCGAGAGCTATCCCGCCTCTCTTTGTAAGTGGTAGGAGCCATTCCATCAGTTTTGGGAAAGCCGCCACGGCCCGCGACACGACGACATCGTAGTGGACGCGATGCTCCGATCTCTTCGCCAAGTCCTCCGCGCGCGCGTGGATACCGACAACGTTTGAGAGTCCGCACGCTTGAGCGGCTTCGCTTGCGAAGCGCACCTTTTTGCCGGTTGAATCAAGAAGCGAGATAGAGCAGTGAGGGAGCAGCGTAGCGAGGGGCACCCCCGGGAAGCCGGCTCCCGTTCCCACGTCTAAGATAGAGAGGGGCTTGCCGGTGTCGAGTGCCTTCAATGCTAGGAGAGAATCGAGCACGTGCAGGGTTACGTACTCTTCGCGCGGAATACGAGTGAGGTTGAACGAGCGATTCGTTTCTTCGAGGGTGTTGAGATACGAGATGAGCGAATTAATTTGAAGGTCGGTTATTTCAAGCGCGAGCTCGCTCATTCCAACTTTAAGGCGTTCGGTATCACTGCTCATATACTCTCTCAGCTAAAAGGCACCACGGCTTACCTTGATAGGTGAAGAAGAAGAGTACACCAAAGGTAGCTTCATGGGTATGTTTGGGTAGGTCCAGGTCCCGCCTGATCTTTTCGATATCGCCGGAGAAACTTCGCTTTTTGAGCTCCGTTCTACTACTCCAGCCCCGGGCTGTAACGGCAGTCTTTAGTTTCTTTAGTGAGAAGGGAATGTGCTCACAGACCTTGTATCTTGTGAAGAGTGGTGACGGTGGAGGAAGGGTATCTGATGTTCCGTAGGCAACATCAGGCTCAAACCGGGAGAGTCCCTGTGATGCGAAGAAGTGGTCGAGATATTGGCACCGATTTAGGGTGGCGTGCGCCTCTACGAGGTACGCTCCGATCTCCTTCACGTCGCACGGGCTCGTCGCTGGGTCGGCTGCCCACTCAACTCCACAGTCAGCGAGTATGATGCTCGAGTCCTTTACTTTAGTGCCATACCAGAGGGTTTGCTCTAAACACTCGTCTTCGTAGCCCACGAACTGACGAACCCACCCTTCAGGACAGGGATCGACAAAGAGCCCTGGACTTATCTTGATCGATCGCTTGGATCCGATATCGAGTCCGAGGATCCACGAAAGAGGGGGAGAGTAGTCATCGCCATCTTTAACTCTGAAGCCGGTCTGGGTTCGTCGTGCGGGATCGGCGAAGAGTGCGTCGAACTCTCTTGGGAGGGTCGGCAGGATCTCTTGAGCGCTTCCGACCACGAGGGTGACGTTTTTGATCCCTTGCAGTTCCAGATTACGGCGTGCCAGCTCGGATGCGATGGGATCTCCATCGATAGATGTTACATGTCCGCATACCTCAGCCAGTGCCGCGGTGTCTGAACCTGTTCCGGTGCCGATCTCCAGGACGTGTCTACTTCCTCTTAGATGTTCGGCTCGCGCGCGTGCAATGGCGACGCGAGAGGCTTGTTGTAGGAGTGCATTCGAGAAGAAACCCTCCCTCGCCCAAGGCCCAAGCTTCTCTTGCGCTTCGTGACGAGCAATGTATGTCTCGACGGCCAAGTTGAGTTCGGTTGGAAGCGCCTGAGGAAAGAGCTTTCGGAGGCGCAAGATTAGGCTCGCTACATCGCGACTACCAGCTTCGCGGGCTAATGTCGCGAGAGCTTCTTCATATATGCACCAATCTTGCGGCGGATTGTTCACGGAGTTACCAGATTCTGGATTAGACTATAGTATAGGACGTGGACGCGCACAGCATAAGGGGCCTCGGCGGGGTATTCTTTATCGTCGGCAAAGGTAGTGGCGGGCACAAGGTTTTGTGTCTTTCCAGACTAGATGCCATACAGGTGTTGTGCTGTCTTTTGGACGGGGTGTCAAGACGATCGGATACCTTAGGCCTTTGTTGTTGCTCGATTAAATAAGGGGTGCGTATCGTTCGCGTTATGAGAGAGGTTCTTGAGGTAGTATCAGTTTCAAAGAGTTTTGTGGTTCCGGGAGCCCCGGCGGTTCAGGTGCTTCGCGATGTCTCTCTCATAGTAGGTCAGGGAGAGTTCGTCGGGCTTGTTGGTCCCTCCGGGTGTGGCAAGAGCACGTTACTTAACATAATGGGTCTGGCGGAGCGTCCGGACCATGGCGATGTCGTCATTGGTGGATGGTCCACTAAAGAGAGTAGTGATCGACACCTGCAGCAGCTGCGGCGCGCGGAGCTTGGATACGTCTTCCAAAACTTCAATCTCCTCT
>JBIIEK010000230.1:0-4071 GCA_044237895.1 Bdellovibrionota bacterium | reverse complement strand
TCAGATAGGAGAGGCGATCCCTGCGGACTTCGTCACCGTTAAAAAATGGCGCGACGACCGCATTAGCAATCCTGAAAAGATATCCCTCTCGGTTTTCGATCTGTACAGGCAGTAAACACCACAGCATTCCCTGCGAGCACCAACGCGGGGGAGCACGCAGAATAGATCTTGGATGCACCTGAGAGTTGCTCGAATCAGACTAGCCCACTTGGCGTCCAATGGGGTCATTGTGAGAGGAAGGACGAAACCGGTCGATCAGAGAGCGGTGGCCATACATTTAGGCGTTTTTCATAGCCAAAGAGGTCAAAACGATCCCCTCAAAGATCATTTTTCAAGCCCCCTGCTGCCTACAGAACAAGTTCTGTAGAAGCCCCCGAACGATCTCAAGCATATCCTGTGTCGGATAGATAGAACTTGGCGAAAGACGAATGAGCCCGCCGGCAACACCCGCAGCGACCTTCGCCTCGGAGTCTTTCATACTCGCATGAGACTGTTTCGCTGACTCGCTCATCATGGGGTAGACGCCGTTAAAGCTGTTAGCGCGAAGAAACACCTTCGAAAGGGCCTCAGTGAGAGCTGTAAATCTCTCCGCGGGAAGCTCGCAACGAAGGGTAAAAACAGCGGGACAGGCGATGAGGTATCGCTCCGCCAGCTCGCGTTTCCTCCCCTTAGCGACAAAGGGGTGAAGAACCTCTATCCCTTGGATTGGATTTTCGGATAGGTATTCCACCAGCACTCGGGTCGTGTTGGACAGCTGCGCCATCCGCACACCCATCGTCTTAAAACCATCTTCGACCTTCGACGAGATCTCGGTTGGAAGCGCACCTCCCTTACAACGACGCTCTTCAAAGAGAAGCCGGGCAAGCGCATCATTATCTGTGACTATCGCCCCACTGAGCTTACCTCCTGTATAGCCCTTAGTGAGGCTAAGAACATCAAGCACCTTGTCGTATCCAACCGTCCGAGCAATCTCAAGGGGGAGACAGGCTCGGCCCGTCGCCAGGGTATTATCAAGAATCATGTAGGCACCCACATCTCGGGCCGCCTCCATTACCGGGATTAAATCAGGCACATCGAGAAGCGGATTAGTTATCGTCTCACCCACCACAAGCTTTGGGCGTTTTGCGCGGATCTCTTCGGCGGCCGCTTCGGAACAAAGATCAATTGTATCGAGTTCTAGTCGGTCTTTTTTATCCTCAGACCGAAAATATCGATCGGTACCACCATAAACCGATCGATGAATTAACACTGGATCTCCCGGACGTACGATAGCTTCCGTCGCGGCAGCTATCGCTCTCATACCATCGGAAAAAGCGTAACAATGGGCTCCGAGCTCTCCAGCCTTCACAACAGATTCGATCCGCTTCCCTGCACGATGCCCTTGACGACCGTAGTCTTGAACCTCTCCTCCATCGCCCGAGGCAGGCAGTACATAGGAAGCCCCTTCCTCAAAAGTTCCTCCGAGAGGATCGCCCTCTTTAAGGTGCGATTGGAGGGTCTCCGCAATACGACGATCGAACTTCAACGATTCAGGAGAGGGTGCATAAGTAGTGGTCGTACGGCTCATAGGATATCCTTCGGCTGGAAGTTCTTAGGGGCCCGGGAAGGGTACCAAACTGTCCAAGGCTAGGAAAACACCCGCCCCCAACGCGCACGCTCACCGATCTAGAGACAACAGCTTCGAACTCTACAAGCCTTTAGCCTAGGCTTAGATACTACTGAGCGTTGGACCCGTACGATTACGACGCGGCTCGCTGCAACTCATCGCGGACCTTCTTGAGGATCGCCACGTTATCCGAATGGCCGGTCATGCGCGCGGTAACCTTACCACGGAGTCTTCTACCGAGAAGGAAGAGATCTCCGATAGCGTCAAGCACCTTGTGCCGGACAGGCTCGTTCGGAAAGCGCCACTCATCGTTAATCGCGCCCTCCGCTCCGATAAGTAAGAAGTTGTCGAATCGACCACCGAGCGCCAGTCCCTGTCGCTGGAGATGACCCACATCCTTAACAAAACTAAAGGTACGCGCTGGAGCTATCAGATCTCTGTACGCGGCAGGATCCGTCAAAGTAAAGGAGAACTGCTGCTCCCCTACTGGCTCTGGGTACCGAAGGGTGTACTCAACACTGAACTCATCCGCGGGCTCAATGCGAATAGACTCTTTGTCATCCCCTACTTCGATTACCTTACGAACATCGATCTCGTACCATTCTCCATCCTGCTCGGTGAGACCAACTTCCTCAAAGAGGCGACAGAACTCACGAGCAGAGCCATCCATCACAGGAACCTCGCCGTTACATTTTATGAGAACGTTAGAGATTCCATACGCGCACAGCGCTGACATAAGGTGCTCAATCGTACCAGCTTGTGTCTGCCCCAACCGCACCGTGGTCGCGAAACCGGTCGACTCAACGAAATCAACGTGCGCGGGGACAACCGTGGTTTCGGATACGCCCACGAAGTGGATTCCCGAATTAGGCGGAAGTGGCTCAAGAATAAGGCCGCTCTTACGGCCGGAATGAAGTCCCTGCCCGTAGAGGATCGCGGCATGCGCCAGGGTCTTCTGCGGAATTGCACGACCACGCAAGGTCTGCTTGGTGAATACCACCGGATTGATAGTTACAGACTCTCTCATCGGCCCAACCGAGGCTGGCTCGATAGCTTCCCATCGGGGCTCCTGTGATGCTTGTGCTGCCGCATCCGCCTGATGAAGCACACGGCGAACAAGCTGGATAGTTCCCGAGAGATCCAGCGGCTTCTCAAGGAAATCCATCGCTCCCAAACGGGTAGCCGCAACGGCTGTTGATATAGTGGCGTGGCCACTGATCATCACAACCGGAATATCTTGGTGAATCTCTTTAATTTTACGGAGAGTCTCAAGACCGTCCATACCTGGCATCCAGATATCGAGCAGGACAAGCGCGGGCCGGTTGTTCATGAGGATTCGAATGGCGGACTCGCCATCCTCTGCCAGGACTACAGAGAAGCCCTCATCTTTAAGGACCCCCTCAAGGGAACGACGAATACTCGCCTCGTCGTCGACTACTAACACAAGTTGATTGGAGGGTGTGCCCTCCGGGTATCCATGGGTGTTAGCCAAGTTATGCATAGCTCCAAGCCCCCGTAAACATTCTCCCTATAGTACCTTCACCGAGAAACTAACGCAAATTATCGAAAAAGCGAGGGCACTTAGCAGGTTTTCGGCCTCTGTACGCCTTAAGGGAACCGATTCGTTCAGTAGGTCTGTAAAAAGCCGATATACGAGTTCTACCAACAATATACCTTTAGCGGGACGCCCCCGCGTCCAGAACCGCGGCATCGGAGACTAGGAAACCATCATCTTATTAGAGGGTTATGCTATCAAAATTCTTTGGCTCAAAATCACACTCACCCGAAGAGGCCTCTCCCCTGGCGGATGGCGTGCGCCGTTCGATTTTGAGCTACCTGGGAATGAAGTCGATACCCATCATGCCGAAAGCCGCTCAACAGGCATTTCAACTCTCCGCGAATCCAAACGCAGAGTCGAATGACTACATCTCAATCGTTGAACGAGACGAAGGGCTCTCGTCTCGTGTTCTTAAGATCGCGAACTCCGTATTTTATGATCGGGGTGGAGGAAGCAAGACGATCGCAGACGCAATCACCGTAATCGGACTCACCGAACTTAAAGGGCTTCTGAACGCAACCACTCTTTCAAACCTCTTCCCTACTCGGCACCCGCTTCGAGGCCAGCTTTGGGCTCACAATGTAGCCACAGCGGTAACCGCCCGCTTCCTCGCTCGACAGCTTCTGCCGTCTCTCACCGACCAAGCATTCCTTGGTGGTCTAATGCACGATATCGGCAAACTCCTCATTCTTCAGCAACACACAACCTCGTACGAAAAACTAATGTTCCGGGGGATGGCTGACGGCCTCGAATCGATTAACGCGGAAACTCTTGAATACCCATTCGATCATACACAAGTAGGACACCTCGTCGCAGAGCGTTGGGCCTTCTCAGGCGACCTCACGAACATAATTAGCCGCCATCATCGACCTTGGAAGGATATCCCTCGACATTCTACGGTAGGGCT
>JBIIEK010000258.1:0-2779 GCA_044237895.1 Bdellovibrionota bacterium | reverse complement strand
CAAACCTTGGCGCTTCGCGTGACCTTGCCCCTATGCGTCGTGCATACGAGCCGATGCTTGCTGAGACTTGGGAGCATCTTGGTGTTCACGAGCCATCTCAGCGAGATATGCTTGAACGAGCCCGTATCACCTTCAACGACGAAAACGAACTTTTTGAATCGTGGAGTCGTGGATGAGTCTCATAGCCGGAGTCCTCACAGTTCTCGTTGTAGCACTCGCGGTAGCATACCATCGATCACTCAAGATCGTCTCAAGAAGCCTGTCGAACGCCGCAACGGTATTTAAGCCCACGCCCATCGACCGGGTTGTGACAAAGATTCCATTTTTTGGGAACCAGACGATCCTCATCACCACGATGGTCGAAAGGCTGAAGCAATCACATAACGATCATCAAAATCGCTACAAGATTTTAACGGAGAACGTCGCTGCAGCAGTCATACTTCACGAATCGGATGGGACTATCCTTTGGTGCAGCCCTTTTACGGAGGTACTAACGGGATTTCCTCTCTCGGAGGTATATCGGGCCAAGGAAACATTCCTCAAAACGAACGTTCATGAAGAGGACCGTGAAACGGTAGAACGCTCACTGAAGATAGTCTCCACGGGCGAACCGTTCCAATGCCGTTACCGGTTCTATCACAAATCAGGCATGGTTCTCTGGCTTGAAACAAGAACCGTTCCGATCCTTGACAACTCCTCCGACAACTATGTTGCGCTCTCTATCTCGATCGACGTAACCGCTCAAGTAATGAATCAGATGCAGATCGAGGAGCGCAACCGAGATCTCAACGAATTCACCTACATGATATCGCACGATCTCAAGGCTCCGATCCTAACGATCTCTGGAATGTTGGGGATATTAGAGGGAGACGAGGTTATTCAGAGCTCCTCAACGCTCGCAGAGCCCCTCACCTACATTCGAAAGGCAACTCGCCGCCTTCAAGATCTCGTGACAGGAGTACTTGAGCTGGCAAAGATCTCCGCTTCAGACAGAACGCTCGAACCTGTCGCCTTAAAAGAGGTACTCGACGAAGTACTTGAAGACCACCGACTTCAGATCGAACGGAGCGCGGCGACCATCACAACGATCGAGGAGCTTCCGGTGGTGCTTGGAAATAAAACACAGCTCTACCAGGTCTTCAGTAACCTTATTGGGAACGCAATTAAATATCAGAACATCGAACGCCCACTCGTCATCTCCGTTGGAACGGACAAGGCATCCTCTCGACGGCGCACGTCGATTACGGTAAGCGACAATGGTCGGGGCATCACGCCCGACAAACTGGATACAATATTCAAGCCCTTCAATCGAGGCGGCGAGGATACCATCGAGGGCACTGGCGTGGGGTTAGCTTCAGTTAAGAAGCTCGTTGAAAGACTCGGAGGTTCAATCCAAGTCGCGAGCCAGATCGATTCTGGAACCTCTTTTACTATCGAGTTGCGGCGAGCCCCGGACGCCTAAACTTGATCTGGGATCAGATCGGCGCCATGCCCAAGGAAGGACAACAGCTCATTAACGATCGCTGCGAGCTCGGGAGCCCACGTGCGAGGATCGGCCCTCATCTCCGTTATCTCTGGTAAAATGAGCGTGGTCGTATACGTTGCGCCTGAGTTAAGAGACTCAACAACGATCGCCTCCTCTTGTGGATCGAAGGTAAAGATCGCCGCCTCTCCCCCCGACCGACGAAGCTGGGAAAGATAGGCGTTCGAGAGGGGATCTCCTTTTGATATCACGAAGGAGAGCGTAGGCTTCCAAGCTGCGAGGAACCGCTCACTGGCAACTACCGCGTGAACATACGAAATAAAGAGCGCTCTGACGCCCTCTTCCTGAATCGGCGTTAGAGTGGATACCTGCACGCCTTCCCAGCGAGCGATAATTTCGGGAGCACACACATCCCACAGACGAACCCCTCGAAACTCTAATCTATCGAGCTCTTCGCGAGAAATCGCCGCGATCCATTTTGAACTTTGCGCCACATCCTCTGGAGCGATGAAAGAAGAGAGATCGCGAGCACGAACTCCGGCCCAATGTGAAAGTGCGCTTTGCTCACCAATACACTGCAAGCAGGAAAAAGGCGTTCGCCCTCCCACATATTTTCTATCTCGACCACACGCTGAGAGAGCGCCATCGCATCGAAGTTGCAGAACCTCTCCACCCTGCTTATCGAGATAGTTCGCTACGAGATACAGAAGACCTGCTTCTCGATGAAACGACCCGTAGGGAGAGAAGAGCGCTAACTTCATAGTGCACACACCGATAATGGACGTTTACTGACGGTATCGCGGTACATCAAGTAATAGGCGGTCTCTGGGGTGATGGAATGCGCATCTACGGAGACCTGCTCCGCTCGTGTCAGGCCCCACAGACACTCGTGAGGAGCAGCATCCTTAAAGAGAGAGTCCTCCAACGGAATCTCCACCGCGGAGTGGGCGGCTAGGGTACCAACCTGGAGTGGCGTCGCATCTTCTCCCGATCGATGAAATACCCCAGGACGCACCGTCTCCTCACTGGAGTTAACCATAACAAGAGAGGTGCTAAAGAAAGAATCTTGAATGCCCACTCCCATCAAGCTTTGTCGACGAGCGTGCCCGACTCGAGGATCACTTACCTCATCCCCTTCTCGATTCGAACCCTCTCCGACTGGAAGGAACGGAACACTCATGTACATCACCGTCGACTGAGCAGACACCAACTCTACCGCCGCAAGCGATGATTGCAGAGGAAGTTTACTCTGCTGACACGAGAGCTCGATCTCAAGACCGAAAACCCCCGAGGCCT
>JBIIEK010000158.1:0-6880 GCA_044237895.1 Bdellovibrionota bacterium | reverse complement strand
AAAAGAAGCCAGAGATCCACCCCCACAAGCCACAAGCCGAGAGCGTACAGCACGAAAAGAACACAACATACCAACGCCTGCCCACGAACGAACGCGGATACATAGGTATCTATCTCTCCAACCACCGATTCGACCTTGCCGCGACGGGTCATAGGAAAGAGCCCGAGGAAAAATGAGTGAATACGAGGTAGGTCTACAGCCAGGTAGTACACAATAAACGGAAGGAGGGCGATATTAACGAGCGTTAACGCCCTGGAGTACCCTTGGAGCAACGTTCCTCCAACCGCCGAGAGCACGCGTTTAACCCCATCTCCATTGACGGAGGCGAGCAGGTCAGGCACTGAAGCGAAGATGTGATCAAGATCTTGATGCAACAGTCCACCCAACGGTGTTGATTCAAGGAACTTATCCACGATCGGACCAAGCTTTTGACGGCCAATCTCGATGTAGTGCTGGAGGTTCGCAACCAGCCTACGAAACTCATCCACGATCGCAGGTAGCGCCGTTATTCCAAGGATAGCGAGGGACAAAACCACAACGATGCAGAGCAGCGTAACCCCCATAGGTCGGGAGAGTCCCTTACGCTCACCGATCCTCAGGAGCGGATCTATGGCGTAGGCGATAAAATAGCCTATCACAAGTAAGGCGACGAGCTCTTTGACCTGCACGGCGAACCACACGCCCCCAACCAAAGCCGTACACGTCAGAACCCAGAGTGGTGGCAGGAGAGATTCTTTACCTTTCGACACAAAACTCCTTACATGAAGGTGAGAACGGGACGTCCGAAGAGCTGTTCGACCTCCTCACACAACGCCTCCGATGGACCAACACACACCGGAGCGTTTGCAGAATCGCGCAGAACCACCGAAACCTCACCATCCTCAAGTTGCAGGCGTACCTTTACTGGACACGTTCCCCGATATTTCTGGAAGATCGACTGCACTGCAGGCATCCGAGTGTCGATATCATCCTTCCCTGTCAACATGAGGAACCCTTGCGTAGCGCTCCTATCACGAAGTTGAATAAGAGATTCCATCTTATCAATGACAAGCACACAACGCTCATCGGTCACATCGGCCCGGCCACTTACCATAACGGGCTCATCCGGTACGATAAGGGCTTGAATCTTACGGTAGGTATCGGGCCATACGATCGAATCGATCGTTCCGAGCCAGTCCTCAAGGGCGAAGCTCGCGTACCGATCTCCCTTCTTCGTGTTTTTGAGCTTAAGGGCTGTAATTACCCCGCCGACACGCACCTCTTTGACACGCTTCGTCTTCACGTCCTGGGTGGAAAGGGCGCCAAGCCGCTTGAGGTCCCACCTAAACTTCTCAAGTGGATGGCCAGATATGTAGAACCCGAGAGCGTCCCTCTCAAAGCTCAGCTTCTGGTTTACCGGCCACTCGGGCAGAGAGGTTGGTCTTCGCGGAACCGTTGGTCGTGCTGGCTGTCCGAACAGATTCATCTGGTTCGGGTCAACATCCTTTTGAGCGCCATACACCTTGAGGAAATCCTCCAAACGCTCGCTCATCTCGCGCCGGCTCACCTTTGAAAAATCAAAGGCGCCACTCCGAATCATATTTTCAAAGACGCGCTTATTGACCTGAGAGAGGTCCACCCGCGCGATAACATCCTCCAGATCCTTAAAGGGTCCGTCCTGGCGAGCGCGAACTATCGCATCCACGGCCTTCTGGCCGGTACCCTTAACAGCCGCCAGGCCAAAAAGTATCTTACCGGATCGTACCGTGAAGCTCGCTAAGCTTTCATTGATATTTGGAGGTAGTACCTGAATGCCCTGCCGCCGACACTCATTAAAATTCTTGAAGGTTTTATCACTATCCTCCATGTCGTGCGTCATCAACGCGGCCATGAACTCCACACCATAGTGAGCCTTCAGATACGCCGTCTGGAACGACACCAGCGCGTAGGCGGCGGTGTGGCTTCGATTGAATCCGTACCGAGCGAAGGTCTCCATTTGCTGGAATATCTCGTCAGCAAGCTTTTCCGAGATCCCGATGTTCTTCGACCCAGAAATGAAACGAACCTTCTGCTTCGCCATCTCCTCTGGGTTCTTTTTACCCATCGCTTTTCTCAGAATATCAGCTTCACCGAGCGAGTAGCCAGAGAGTGCCCGAGCGAGCTGCATGATCTGCTCTTGATAGAGGATCACGCCATACGTATCCATGAGGATGTCTTTCATCAACGGATGAAGGTACGAGATAGGCTCTCGGCCGTGCTTACGCTCGATGTAGTGATCTACCATGCCCGCGTCGAGAGGACCGGGACGATAGAGCGCGAGAATAGCGACGATATCGTCGAAGCAACTCGGCTTTAACCGTACCACCATCTCGGTAATTCCACTCGACTCAAGCTGGAACACACCGGTCGTGTTTCCACCGCACAAAAGCGTATACGTCTTGGCGTCATTGAGCGGCAACGTGTTGAGATCGATATCCACCCCGCGGCTCTCTTTGATAATCGCGCACGCGGTGTGCAGAACGGTCAAAGTCTTAAGTCCGAGGAAGTCGAACTTCACGAGCCCGACCTTCTCGACGTACGTCATCGAGTATTGGGTCACGTCGTTTCCGTCCTTATCGACCATCATCGGAAGGAGCTCGTCGAGTGGCCGATCTCCGATCACCACCCCAGCGGCGTGCGTTGAGGAGTGCCGCGTAAGCCCCTCGAGCTTCATGGCGAGCTCTATAAGCTCTCGCCCCTCGCCCGCGGCGTACTCAGCCAACTTCGGCTCCATCTTGAGAGCCTCAGCGAGCGGATAATCGAACCCCTGTCGTGGCGCGGGCACAAGCTGCGCAATTCGATCGGTCTCGGCATAGCTCATACCGAGCGCCCGACCAACGTCTTTGATAGCTGCCTTCGCCTTAAGCGTTCCAAAGGTAGCGATCTGAGCGACGTTCTCTTTGCCGTATTTTTCAATCACGTACTTCATCACGGACTCACGTCCGTGAATGCAGAAATCTACGTCGATATCAGGCATGCTGATACGCTCAGGATTGAGGAATCGCTCAAAGAACAATTTGTTCGAGATCGGATCGACCTCGGTGATACGCATGGCGTACGCTACGAGAGAACCTGCCACGGAACCTCGCCCTGGACCAACGGGCACTCCATTATCCTTGGCCCACACAATGAAGTCCGCGACCACCAAGAAATAACCGGCGAATCCCATCTTACCGATAAGGGAGATCTCCTCTTCGAGCCGATCCTGATACGCCTGCTTCAACGCATCGTTCCATCCGGGGGTAACTGAGAGGACCTCCTCACGCTTAACCATCCCCTCCCGCGCCAGATCGCCCATGACATCGATAAGGGGCCTTGAATCCCCCGTTTCAAACTTGGGCATGTAATAGGTCTTTGACTCAAGCGAGAGGTCGCATTGCGAAGCGATTAGGGCGGAGTTGCGTATCGCTTCAGTCGCAACATCATCATTCCCGAACTCCTCGATCATCTCGTGCTCAGTCTTCAGATGGAGCGTAAAGCCCTCGTGCCGCAATCGATCCGGGTCAAGTATCGTCTTACCAGTAGAGACGCACATCAAAACCTCTTGAGCAAAGTGGTCATCTTTACTCAAGTAGTGACAGTCGGTCGTCGCGACCAGTGGAATCCCCATCGACTTGGCGAGGTCCCGGATCGCGTTGTTATGCTTCTGCTGATCCGCGATCGGATGGGGTTGCAATTCGAGATAAAACCTATCTTTAAAGGTCCGGGCGTAAAACTCGGTGACCTCCTTGGCCGTCTTATAATCATCGACCATCGTCGCCTGAGCGATCTCTCCGGCCAAACAACCACTCAATACGATCAAACCTTCGGAGTATCGCTCTAACAACTCGTGATCAACGCGAGGCTTAAAGTAAAATCCCTCCTTGTAGGCGAGGCTCGAAAGCTTACACAGGTTGTGATAGCCCGTCTTGTTCGCAGCGAGCACCGTAAGGTGACACGTTCCAGCCCCTCCCTGCGCCCGCATCTTACGCTCATGACGGGACCCCGGCGTAACGTACAGCTCGCACCCGATTATCGGTTTAATCCCCGATTTCTTCGCCTCGGAATAAAACTCAACCGCCCCGTGCATATTGCCGTGGTCGGTCATCGCGATAGCGGGCTGCCCAAGCTTGGCGGCATGGCCTAGAACATCCTTAACTTTATTAGCCCCATCGAGGAGGCTGTACTGAGTGTGAAGATGGAGGTGAACGAACTGCGACACGTCGCCTCAAACGGAAGAGATAAAATAGAAGGTTAACGACCCCTTATCCTACCCTCGATAGCCCTAAGGCTCAAGGACAAGAAGCGTTTCATAGGCGCATTTTTCTCGCCTTTGAGACCCCTCGCTACGCAGCCGAACGAACGATGCCGGGAACGAGCTCACTACCTGCTACGCGGACGATATCTGAGGCTCTGTAGAAGCCCTCAAGGGAGTCCAAGAGCGCCTTATCCTCCCCGTGCCCAAGCGCCGTGGCGCCCTCCCTGGCCCGAACCAACTCACCCCACATCTCGTGAAGGCTCGGGTGATAGTTAGCCTGTTCCGACGGATCCCTAATGCTCTTTACGAGTTGCACCTTTCCGCCGTACCGATGCAATGCGTACTGACGCAAGGTGTTCGCGGTGCGAGAGTCTTCTAAGTTCAGCGCTGAGTGAGCGAGCTGATAACGGATCCACAAGACCTTAGCATCTGGGTTAGGGCACGTGGCGAGAGCCTCTCGATCTCCGGCTTGAATAGCCTTCGCGAGGAGGTCCTGAGCGTCGAAGTCGAGTCGGTAAATATCCTGCTCGATATCGCAGGAGCTCTTCTCGAAATAGTTCTTGAGCGACACCTTCGAGAACGTAGAGAGGGCGGATCGAGCAAGCTTGCCTACCTCAGGATTCTGCGCCGCCTGATTCGAAATAAAGAACGGGTGCTTCATGATCTGCCGCCACATGATGCAGTGAGGGCCAGCCTTCTCAGCGAACCTCTCTAGATTGATCCACAAAGAAGCTTTTCCCGATGCCTCGAGCAAACACACCGGTACCTTGCGCGAATACGAAGATTCCGCGAGGTCATACTCAGGCTCCTCTTGATAATATACCGTGCCTGTCTTTTCGGTTGAGTGAAGCTTGAACCCTTCATACGCTTCATATGAACGAACATCGATCCCACACTCCCGCTGCAACCACTCAGCCAAGCGGATCGTGAGCAGAACATCCTCCCTAGACTCATGAGCTTGCACCCCTTCGAGTAACCCTAGAGCATGCGAGACGGTTTGAAGTGAGAGGGACAAGCGCTTCTCACCCTTCAACTGTTCACGCACAGCGGTTCTGAACTTTTCCGAGGTGAGGTACGCCTTTTGAACAATATGGTAGAGATCGCGGGGCGAGACCTTTCCACCGAAGTAGGGATTCCTACCGTTTCTTATGAAGCTCGTGCGGAGATATCCAAGGTCGAAGCGCGCAGAGTTGTATCCGACGAACGCGACCGCGCCCTTCGCTCTCTGGATACAGGAGGCGATGAACGACTCTATCTTTCGAATCGCTACAGGCTCGGTATCAACAGCCTCCGCTTGATGCTTCAAGACGTCGGTTCTATTGGCGAGAATAGCTCCCGCTTCGGGTAGCTGGAGTCTCGAGATCCTTACTAGCCCTGAGAGTTCATCGACCGGCTTATAGTCATCATCAACGAGGATGAACGAGTAGTTGAGGATCTGCCCGATCGTGTTCTTCGAGGTCGTTTCAAGGTCGTAGAAAATAGCGTACATGGCCCCTGAGGCTACACCAAAGAGACCCTTGAAACACCTATTTACACGAGCGATTACGCTGAAAGGTACCTAACTAGCTCGGACGCTATAGCCTTCTGCTCGAGCGCGTGGTGCTTACCCGAGCCGGTCGAGGTACCCGCGGAAGCGGGACGCCCAACATACACGGGGCTCGCTCCAGTTACCTTCCTTAAGAGAGGCTCAATGTACGACCAAGCACCCATATTTTGAGCCTCTTCCTGCACCCAGAAAAAGTTCTTGGCGCCACTCTCCTTGACGATCCTAGCGATCTCCTCCTCAGGGAAAGGATACAGCTCCTCTACCCGTATAAGACGAGCAGAGACCTTACCAGCCTCCTGAAGCGCGCTGAGCACGTCGTAGTAAACCTTACCGGTCAAGAACACGAGATCCTTGCACCCCTTCTTGCCCGCGAGATCGGTCTCAATCACCGGCTTAAAGCCCCCTTTTGTCATCTCAGCCAGAGAGCTCATCGCCGCTGGCAAACGCAGGAGACTCTTGGGCGTCATGATAATGAGAGGTCGCTTAACCTCACTTATCCCCTGCCGACGCATCAGGTGAAAATGCTGCGCCGCACTGGATGGATAACAAACACTCATATTGTTTTCAGCGCACATCTGGAGATATCGCTCAAGACGAGCGCTTGAATGCTCTGGTCCCTGGCCCTCGTATCCGTGCGGCAACATCATCACCACCCCAGAACGCTGCCCCCATTTGGCCTCCGAGCTCGTGATGAACTGATCGATGATAATCTGAGCGCCGTTTGAGAAATCCCCGAACTGCGCCTCCCACATCGTCAGACAAGCCGGATTGGCCGATGAATATCCGAATTCAAATCCAAGTACCGCCTGCTCCGAGAGGGAGCTGTTAAAGATCTCGAAGGACGCGCCGATCCCCTCACGAGCGAGCATCGCTGCTAGCGGACTCCACTGACCACGCCCCTCGAAGTCATCGAGGACAAGATGTCGGTGGCTAAAGGTGCCTCGCATACAATCTTGGCCACTCAATCGTATCGAACGCCCCTCAAGAGCGAGAGAACCGAATGCCAGAGCCTCGGCGATTCCCCACTCAATCCCCTCTCCCGCCTCGACCGTCTCAACACGCTTCTCGATGATCTTAAT
>JBIIEK010000030.1:0-23537 GCA_044237895.1 Bdellovibrionota bacterium | reverse complement strand
CCGAAAGCTTGCGGCGGCTTCCTGGCATCCTTCTACTGTCAGGATCTCCCCCCATCCCCATTTAGTGCGACTACTTTGTATTGTAGCCGGGCTACCCTATTTTCTTGATAATGTCAGCTGCTCGAGACTCGGCTCGCTTCAGAGATGAACTCAACCAGTCGATACTCCAAGGATTTTCGAGTAGCCCGGCTACAGACATAAAAACCAGTCGATACTCCACGGATTTTCGAGTAGCCCGGCTACAGACATAAAAATTCTTTGAAGGCTCCTAACTTACTCATTATCTTTGAGTTTCGGCTATGTCACCTACGCGCCGACCGGTCGCATAACTCTGAGAGGCGATTTACTGGGGATTGAAGAGTCCAGCATGCTCTCAGGCACAACACCAAATACTCATGACACCGGTGCCTCTGATGCGCGCCCCCTCAGTACTACACCAACTGATTCCGGCTTCTCGTTTTCTCTCGATACCTACGGCAAGTACTCCGTTACGATCAGTTTGAATCAAGAAAACAAAAGGGTAGTTGCGATTCTCTCAAATGAAATCCCTGCTGTCAGGTCGAATGACGAACTAGTAACTCAAGCAATTGCCAATAAATTGACCCTCCGCATAAATGATCAACACTCTAATTTCGAGCTTCAGAAAGCGGGCGCCGCCCTCTCGAGCATAACGCCTCCCGACGGGCAGCCCACACTCAAGGTTGAGATAGCCCTCGCTGGCCAACCTGTAGGAGAGTGCATGGTCGACTGCGCGACCGGTACCGTTATTGAGCATCGCCAGATCAGAAGTTTGCGAACCTACGACCTGCGAAATCTCGCCAATCAGGGCGACGATTACCTCACCAAATGGTCAGAATCGAAAACTCACGAAAAATATCGCCCCTTTGTCGATCTTCACACCCATTTCGCAGGTCAGATCGAGTCGTCATCTCTCATAGAATTGGCGATACATCATGATACTAAATATCCAGCCAGCCTTCTCGCGCTCGCCGGCATAACTCGCTCCTTCCTGCCTCACGAAATACAGAAGGGCGCTGTAAGCCTTCGCAACCTTTCTGAATCGGAGGTCAAGAGGCTAACAGCCTCGATGCACATTGAGCCCACCGAGGTAAGCACCTTTGAGCATCTCGAGGAGATATATAAGCTTAGAAGCCCCATCACAAAGAATGTCGATCTGTTCCCAGCCTTGCTCGAGGAGATCGCTCTTAAATACCGGGCTGATGGGGTTCGATATGCAGAATTATCCCTATCCAATATCACCGACCCTCAGTGGTTAGCGAAGGCACACGAATGCCTTCCGCGCATCGAACAGGAAACGGGGGTAGCCTTGCGCTTCTTGGTTGGCCTCTCACGGCACGCCCCCGAGGAGTTCAACTTGGACATGGCTGACCAAGTTCTATTTGTAGCGCGTATTTCGCCCTATGTAGTCGGAGTTGACGTCATGGGGCATGAAACAAATTCCACTCTACATTTTCGCGATGTCCTAACATCGTCTGACCCATGGGATGCAACAAAGCGGCTCATAGATCCCCGGACCCAGGCTCCGCGCGAGGACGGACTCCTTGAGTATCGTGATAAGAACCCTCATTTTCAAATTCGGATTCACGCCGGAGAGAATCCAGTTCATCCTGAAAACGTTCGTGAAGCCATCGCGGCAGGCGCCACACGGGTTGGACACGGCCTTTACGGCATGGACGAAACCACTCTCCGTGAAGCCGCCGCGCGAGGCGTGCGAGTTGAGTTTAATCCCAATAGCAATCTCGCGCTCAACAACATCAATGGCCACTCACCCGATACGGAGCTTCCGATTCTTCGTTACCTGGCATCTGGCGTAAAAGTAACATTCGGCACTGATGGCAGAATTTATTGTGCGGGAGGCAAAAACGAGTCCTACGTAGCTGCTTTGGCCGGGGTTTCTGTCGCAGATTTTTTGAAGGTCGCTAAAGACGATGTGCAATACACCCAGACTATGCGCAAAGCTTTTGTGTCCCACTGGAATGAGCTGGTATCGCGGTGCATTAGCGTGGCAGTAGCCCAGCATACAATCGAGCATCCAGAGCTATCTTCAGACCAGATAGACGTTTTTCGGAGGGAGCTCGAAAGCCTTTCGGTGTTCGGGTCTCGAGGACCCCTTAGCAAGCGTGTTATGACCCCAGTAGAGCGCGACAAGTGGACTGAGTTCGAGACGCGAATCCTCAGGGCCGGCAACTACGGATTACCTCCTTTCGATCATTTCCCCACGTCTGACTTCGACTGGCACAAATGGACCGCGGAATCAAACGCTCGCGTGGCAAATCTAAACCACCAATTAACTTCTAGCGGCATCACAATGCACAGCTTTGAAGACATTCAGAATCTCCTTCAGGATCGGAAACCTATCCTTATCTCAGGAGCTTCTGCTAGTAGCTGGCCAAAGATTAAAGATAAAGAAGCGGTACGAACGTTTTTGCGGACGTTAGTTGCGGAATCAGACCCAACAAAAGTAATTTTTGTTACGGGAGCAACTCACTTTGGTGTTGAAGAAGAACTTCACCAACTCGTAAAGCTCGAAAATGCTCGTCGCCAGTCCGAAGGGTTACCGACTTTTACGATTCTCGGCACGGTAGTTGCTGAAACTAAAGCCGAAGAGGTCGGTCCAATCACAGACGCCGTGGTATGTGGCGATCGATGGTATGCGAAAAGCGACAAAATTCTTCCCTTCATTAAGAGACATGACGGGGAGGTTGTTTTCATAGGTGGCGGCAACATCTTGAACGATGAGATCCAAGCGGCTAAAAATATCGGAGCTCGCTTTCATCTTATGAAGGGGCCTGAAGGGGCATCCACTTCAAAAGCCACAATATTCGAAGAAGCGGCTTTTACCACGTTTGACGAACTCAAGCGCAGCTCTGCAATTTATTAAATTAGTATTATCGTAGTTTAGGGCGCGGCCTATAGCAAAATCCCCTTACGCCACAAACCCTCGTGGTAGCGACCACTCCCTCCGCCCCGAACCCGCACCTCTTCAAAAAGGGCCCGTCGGCATTCTCCCCTCTTCTATTTACCCCTTTACCTGCTCTTTAATGTTTGTTGCGCCACTCTTTAGCACATTTGAGAGAAGCCCGCTGGCACGTCGACTCTTATCTAATCGCGTCTTCTGGACTATTTGTCTCGTCCCCCAACACCCTGACTTTCTCCTCAATATCTCTCATCGCCTGCTCAAAGATTCCACGCATCTGAATACGCCCGCGGGACGAATCGAATCTAAATGTCGGCGACCCCAGAGCCCCTCGGTACGTTGGCTCAACTTGAAAGAGAAACTCCATCGAGAGCTCTCCATGCCGTCCAAAGCTCGGTGCGCTGCTGTCTGCAGTGTAAGTGGAACAATCGCTCTGGTAAAATGCAGTGACTAATTTTAGATAGCGAGAGACTGGCAGCTTCACGACTCCAGCCTGCTCAACAAGCATCTCAACTGCTTTATGTATGATCTCCGCATACCGAGTCGATTCCACCAGAGAGGTAGCGACATTTTTATACATAGAGTCAACTGCGGCGACATACGCCTGGTGACATCGTGACTCCGGTAGGGTCGCAAGACCTTTCCGAAGAGCCTCCTTTTCTTCTGATGTTGGACGATAAGGAGCTATATGTCTCATTACGTCACCCAACACTTCACTGTGGAGAACAGCGATCCCAACTTCTAGATCGCGCTCGCTCAACCCAAACGAAGGTCCGAAATACCGCATCCAGCGCTCTGTTCGTTCGTGCTCAAGACGGACGTTTGATGTGTCTCTTGTGCCATGCTCAGGATATTTTTCAAGGTCGTGAAAAGCGATTAGCCCTTTCAAAGCCCTCAGCTCGTGCACTGTTAACGAGTCTCGGAAGGGATAGCGGATGAGTTGATTCATCACAGATTCGGTGTGAAGTCCGACACTCTCAGAACTCCCAGTCCCATTTGGGAGCGTATAGAGATGTTGAAGCGAGTGGTCCCCTGAAAGCACGGTCATGATTTGGGCTAAATCGTGCCCCTTAAATACCTCACCCCGGTCGACAGCTCTCGAGCCAAGGCCTGCGGTAGGGTCTCCGCCTCTTTCAAGCGCACCGCTAACCTCACGGTCTTCCCCGCACCCGCTGCCACATCGTGCCTTCGATAAATCGGTCGGAAGATTCGCCATAATAAAATCACTGAACCTCTCTATCTTATTATGGAAAGGTCCCCATCGAAGGATTCCTAATGTATTCAAATTATGTACCCGGTGAGCGCCTCAGTTCAGGGGTGACGAACACATTGAACTCCGTGCACTCCCATGCTCGACTCCCCTCGTGGGCAAGTGGTTGACAGTAGGCTCTATTTCGCTCTGAGTCCACATCTTCGACGCTCAATCGCGAGGCCCCGCTAGTTCATGAGCCCACTAAGGGATTTCTGCATACCTTTCATATATTCTACTACTAGTAGAATATCGAAGAGCACGCCTCGTTAGCCAAAGAGCATACCAAAGAGAGATTTATTACTGAGAGCAGAGGCGGTATAATGCAACCACTGGAGCGTGAAGGGCTCCTGTTACAATCCGCGATGAGGAAATAAAGCGATTCACTAACACTAGACCATATGATTCGGTCACCCTACACAACCAGCGCCCTCATTGATGCAGCCGCAAACATCGTAAACACCCATGAAACATTGTGGCTAAACCCTCCGCCATCGAAATTAAGCGATTCTCATAACAACGCCGAAGGGCTCCGCCATTTAACCCAATTAACATGGCTCCTCGGTTTTGGTGCACATGCCAGCACCTGTAGTTCAATTAGTAGTCCGATCGGCATATTTGGTTTAAACGTACGAAGCGAAGCCCTAACAGGCCGAGTTTCCTAAAAAGGAGTAGTATATGAGTCAAGGAGCAAACCCAGGCACAGGTCGAGATCTGTCACGAGAGAGTGCTGCGGACCTAATAAGATCTTTGAGAGAAAATGCGACGATGGCTCAAGTTACCATGGGTGAGATCGACTTCAGCAATGCACCCACAGTGCAACCGATAGGATTTCGTTTCATTATTCCGATTCCTAACCTCGGCAATGAGAATCGCACGATTGAGGTTAAGAACTGGAAAGGCGAAACCGAAACAATCGTAGGCTATGGGTTTCGAAACGGTGCCGATAGTGCACTCCAAGCCGTAGACGGCGATGGCTCGGGAGTAATTCTTCTCTTGGTTAACCCGGAGACGTGCGACAAAACGGCGGTCTCGAAGGCAATTCTCACAAAAATAGCTGAACTAGGCGGCACGGAAAGCCTCGATGTTGCCAAGCTCGATACGCTTGTGAAGTTTATTCAAGAGAACGTCGGCATCACTGACATGTACAATTCGAAAGACTCCATCGCAGGCTCGATGCAAGGACAGGATGGTCTCTCAGCTTCTTCCGGTCGACCTTTCGGCCTCTACGAAAAGAAGGATAAGGCGGGGCCAAAGGCGGTTTTCGTGGATGGCAGATCTGCCGTCTTGGACGGTCCACATGCTGGAGCGGCAGTGTATGACAAAGGCTTCATGGCCGTGCAGATCCCGGGGAAGAAGGAAGGCGACAATCCAACCTATCGTTCGATTGCACCAGAGGCCATCACCGCGTGCTATCGTCTGGCAGATGGGACCGCCCTCTCAGACCCTCGACAACAACTTCCGGTGGTAAAGGTCGGATAAGTTAAAGGGGCTACCCGCAATGGATGCTCCTTCAAGTAAGGGCTGGATTGTTTTCAATCCAGCCCTTTTTTTCGTGCAGACGACCTGAACGCTGAGTCTCGGCTACATCACCACCACCGGCGAAAGGAGCTGGCCTCGTATGATTCGTGAGACCCTTTGTCAGACGACTTCGAAACCCCGCCTCCCTCGAGACAGAACGGGGGACGTATCGCTCACTCGCTGTTTTTGGCTTCTTGGAGCGGCGTCCTCAGCTCTCCAGAGGCGGCAACCCTCTCTTGCAGGGGATGGAGCGCGCGCTGAAGGGCTATTTCTTTAACAATCCCTTGCCCCCTCACAGCTTCCTCACTCAACCGCCACCTGGTATCAGGCACTTGGGAAGGATTGCTTTGCTTATGAATCGACCCGATTTGCTTGCTTGAGATGGAGTTTAAAGGAGTGCACGCCCTAAAGTAACTTTCGTCACACATACGCCTATATACCCCCATAACAAGGGTATCATGGGGGTGGGGTGAATGTTCAGCCAACGTGCTCAAGCAGCCGGTCTTACCGGGAGCGTGCAAAGTCATGCGGGGCGGAGTGGATGCATTGTGCCTGCGCCATCGGAGCGGCAGCCACATGGTCCCAAAGAACCCCCTTTACATGTGGCCAACGAAGAACCCAATCATTCGAAAGTACCCGCAGTTATTGCTACGGGAATGGGTCTCGTCCCAGCCTTCCTCCGGCCACAAATATGGAGAGTCCTCGGCTACACGGAATCGGATCGACATGCGTTCGCCATGTCCAGGGCCAGCCTCAATCCGTTGGCAACACTTGAACAGCTACCTTCCCTAGCCCTCTCCCGCGAGAGTGACCGCAAAGAGGTTGCCGAAAGGTTACTCCGGAAGGTACCAGAAGAGCTTCTTCGCTCTCTCAATCGCATCGGGATCGAGGACCCCGATTTTGCGTTTAAGGTTGCACGAGGTGCTATCGAAGGATCGGCTACCACTACATGGTATGCTTCATCAGTTCAAGAGCGGTCCGTACCCGAATATATAGGTAGCCTCAATCTCTCAGACGAGCAAAAGCTTAAGATCCTGTCGACTGCGTTAAAGTACCGACCGCAGGAGTTGCCCGCCTATACGCAGAACATTCGCCCTGAAGACCCTGACCTGCGGTTTAAGTTCGCTTGCACGTGGGCTGATTCAGAAGCTCGCTCTACCACCTCTCCACACCAACTCTTACCCCTCTCGACGGAGTGGATACCTGACGAAAAACTTCGTGCGGAGGTTGCTAAGATCGCCGTTAGTAATGCGCCCCACCATAGCGAACTTTTTATCAAGGAAGCCAACCTCACCTCACCAACCTTGCTACATGAAGTTCTCCACAGAGCTGTAACTTCTCCGGGGCACTTCAACTATCACGCTCTTAAAGCTCTCAGCGTCTGCGACGAAACTTCTCTTGTAGAACTCTGTGAGGCTGGAGCACACTTCAATCCAGTCTGGGCTCTTTCTCAATTGAAAGATCTTCACATACAAAACAAAGAGGCACTTCATGGCATCGTTGAGGTAGCTGCGAATAGTAACCGGCTTTCCCGCACCGAACTGCAGCCCTTCATTAATGCCATCGGCGCACTAAAGATTGAAGACCAACCCGCCCTCCAGCGTGTCGCGCACTCTCTGGCTCGATTCGGCTGGATGGATCGATTCAGCCTCAGCATTTTAGGAGTTTCGACCCGAGAGGACACACTCACCTTCGCCACCCTCGCCGCTCATCGCGCTGGCCCTCCACCTTTTGAGAAGCTGGAGAACCTGGGCTTATTAGACCCGTCGGATACTTTACGAGTCGCTATCTACGCCTCGGCACATCATCCAGTCGCCGTGGCGGCTCGGACTAAACTCGACTACCCAAATCTCGATGCAGCGTACAAGGCTACGGTGTATCGCACGATTGTTGGTCAGAACACACAGGGTATATCAGCTCTTCTGACTGCTCGCATAGCGTCGCCTCAAAAGGTTATATCTGAGATTATCGTTCCGGCTCTTCGCACAGCACAAACAGTCTGGGCACAAGACCGCGGAACCTATTCGGTTAGGGTGGTTGAGAATATCCTCGACGGTATTCTTGATAATGCAAAGATACTTGGTCTGGAGCCACCCGCGCACGCACATCAAGCATCTTTTTGCGCAAGAATCTCGCACGCACTTCAAACAATTGAAGCAAAGTTCCCGGACCTTCGGCTCGGAGCAACGGCACAGATTCCCGAAGGTGACGCACTGAGCAAAGAGGCCGCTCTTCTTGTAGCTGCCACACACATCGCCACTGCCTCTCTTGCTGCTGATAGCGACCGAGCCCACCGCCCGTTGGCGCTCGTTGCTGGGCTCAACGGCCTTGAGAACCAGCCTTTAGGCCCCCGCGAATACCGGAAGCTCGTAGAGCTTCTCCGCTCAATTTATGACGGCCCGACGGATCATCACCCCAATCTCGGCGCCCTTGTCGACATCTCCTCGGATGCATGGTCGGTCGATTTTGCGGGAGCCTTTGACTGCGTCCTCTGTCGCGCGGCTCTCCATTCCATCGACTCAGCTATACTCCCTCAGCGACTCACGATCGACCCATCAAACATGACGGAACAAAAGCGTATCATCGAAGCAGCTCTCAACAAGGAGTTCGCGTCGCAGCTTAATCTTTCTTCAGCCGGCGATGCAGTCACGCTAGCAAAGGCCTGGGGCGACCTTACACCTATTACGGTGCTGCTCGGAAGATTCGCTCGCTCCCATGCGTATGAGATCCCTGCTCTGCAAGAGGTAGTCGAGCACGTCATCAAGGGCACCTTTTTCAACTATCGATACGATATTGCCCGAGGTCAGCTCCTCGGCTTTTCCCCCGCCATGATAGAGCAGTGGCGCACAAATCCGCATCGCCTTACGCTCTGTCGCGCAGGTGAATCATCAGAAATATCGACCGACCTCGCACTGGTCGCAGCTCAGAGAAACTATGCCCAGCTGCTCTTACACCTGTCGCACGTTGCGGATCTCGGCGCTGTTGGCGAGAGGTGCTCTGGTGAGACGGCTCGCCATCTCGCTCAAGCAAAGCAAGAAACGTTCGCATCACACTATCGCGAGATGGAAAAGGAGAGGTCCGGGGCAGCCCTTGAGCATATCATCGGGGGGATCGGTGCTCTCCTGCGGGAAGGCGACCGAGCGAGTGCTTCGCTCTTCCTGCGAAACTTTGCGACCATTAAAGCGCAACTGGGAACACACATCCCCCAGGAACTGAGAAGCCAACTTTTTGATGACCTAAACGCGATTGCTCAGGCAGTAAAAGAGCGAACAGTTGATAAGGGCAAAGGGTACGTCCTCTTCACTACGCTCACTGACGATCCTAAACTTATGATGACGGTCGGCGACCTAGTTAATACATCCTCATGCCAGAATTTTCGCACCGGCTCCGTTGTACAAACCCTCCTCGGCTACGTGACGGACGGAAATATAAAGGCGTCGCTCACCTTTGCTATCGCCGAAGGCAACCTCCGTAACCTTTTCAAAATTTCACACAAGGAGCCATTCGACCCATCTCGGTATACGGTGAGCTTTGATGCGCCGAAGCTTTTATTGAAGCTCACCGATCCTGATGGTACGTCCCATACTGTTTGCCTGGGTAAAGCGATTCGCCGCCGTATCATACGAGTGGGGCAACGCGAGGAAGACTCCCACCCTGCGATGTTCGCAGAGCGGCCGTACGAAATCCTTCACGCTGTGACCCCCCAGATGGAAGCTGAAGAGGCGGCGCTACTCCACGCGGTTGAAAAAGACTGTGGCTTCCGCCCGGCAGTGGGAACCCTGAAATTTCCAGCATCAAGCAATCCCGCCGGTGTCTATAGCGATTACGGTCAAGGAGCCATGGTTGGAGATTACATATTTGGGCTTCCAGCGAGGTAGAAAAGCCCTTTAGTTGGTGAGCGGCTTCTGCAGCTCTCCAGAGGTGGCAAAAACTCTCGTTGAGGCTAAATAGCGCCCGCTGAAGGGCTATGTATGCCACAATCCCAACGTCCCTACAGCTTCATGACCCCACGACCACCAGGTATCAGGCACTTGGAAAATGCGATTCGATTCGCCTTTCGTTTCGCTCAGTCCTTGAAGGCTTATCCTGGCTGAATCCGCAAACTTTCGCATGCATACAACCTGTAGCGGATCGCCTCAAACTACATAGCGGGAACGTCTGCTCAGCTTTCCCACGGAGATCCCGAAGTCCGTAGGGCACACCTCAACAAACATCGGTAATACCACTAGGCGTAGTAGTATTGCGGAGCTTCGCTAGCGGTATGAACAAACTTGAAAGCGACATACATCGAGGGGGTGCTGGATCATTAATCCCCCCCGGCGGCCATGAGGGCGATGAACACAAGCGCCGAGTCTGGGATCCCCGTCGTTCAACCCTCGTGCAGGAGGTGCTGAACCGCCTGGTGGAGCGCTACCATACACAGGAGCTGACCGCTGAACTAAGCCCCAAAGTGCTTATCCAACTCGGTGGAGATTTTGGGGCGTTCTACCATGCGGCTTTTCACAACACATCCCGCGCCGTCTGGGCGATGGAGCGATTTCCTAAGGGTTTTCAGAGCCTCGTCGACGAACTGAACACCCGTCTCTCTCCGTACGGAATTGACATCACCAATTCAAAAACTGAGGTCGGGCTGTACGGAAAGATGACGAAGAGTAGTCGGGAGGTCATCAAGGTCATTCAAGCTGTGGTGCGAACGGGTGAGCTCAGCAAAGAGCAGGCAATTGCGGTGCTTCGTTCAGACTTTCGGATCGTCCTCAGTGCGGCTCAACAGGCCTATTACTTTTCGGGTGACGTCGCAAAGGCGCCCCCGAGTTTACAATCGATTGACCAGCGCAAATTGGCGCTCGTTGCACGAATAGAAGATGTTAAGAATCGTCTCGGCGTGAACCTCTCGATGCGAGACTGTATCAAAGGGCTCACGTTTGAGGCGTTCGTTGGCGTGTGCCTCGCGTATCGATATGGTGCTGACGCGGTCACTCGACAGCGAGAGCTTCCTATCGTTTACCGAGACCTCGGTGGAAAGCTGCATCGCCGGGTTTACCTCGACTTTCTTGTCAAGGATTCACCATCCCAGTTCGTATTTGAGGTAAAGTATCGCAATTCGTGGGATAACATCCTTAACTCTTTCCTTGCGCAACTTGCAGCGTTTGAACAACTCACGAAGCAACCTGAGCGGATAACCGTGATCTATCGGCACCCGTGTCCCCTCATGCGCTTTGCATATGACTCGAATGTCAGCGTTAGTGAGGAGGCGAGCACGATGGAGCTCGATGCGCTCTCTCTTTCAAAGAGAACTCTTCGGCAGATGGTCAGGTATGTAAGCGTGGAGGAGTTCCTCGACCAAGAGGGGGGCGAACCAGCGATGGGCGCATTCTTACACTCGCTCGATACGTTTCTTGACAATGCTGATACTGAGAGACTGCGGGAGTGTGAGGACGCTCTGATTCGCATCGCCGGATCTCCCGAATCGATTCCCGAACAGCTTCTGAAGCTCCAGTCCTATATCGTTGAAGGCAACCCTATAACACCAGCGGAGGCACAACGGATATTTGGACGTAAGAACGCTCGTGTGGATGGGGGAAACATCTCCCTCGACGCCCGCGCTGCCATTATTCAACGAAACCTTCAGTCACGCCGAGACAGCCTTTTGCAGGACGTCTACGAGAAGGTATTCGGTGAACGGCGCCCGCTCGATGAGTCCACACTAGAGCAGCTTGAAGGATTGTCGACCGAAGTCTTCGAGCAAGCCGCGGTCGATGTAATAGCCGAACGGGAGTCAAAAATTCTGGCTCGCAAAGCCCGTACATCCACGCGAGACGAGGGAAGCAATGTCATAGCGGCATACGAGCGTATCACTGAACGCCAGCGGGAGCAGGACGCTGATCAAGCTCAAACCGCTCGATCTCTCATCGTTGCGGGACAGCAGGACCTCCATAAAAAGTTACAGGATGCTGTCGCGTTTGCGACACGGTTCGCAAACACACCACAGTTCACAGGCGCGGATATTCAGAAGCTCTGCTCGCTCAAATTACTGAAGATGCGTCCCGATAAGTTCGGTGATGGCTACAACCGCGCTCTGCACCGCTTGCACCATGCTGAGGACCAAGCCGTGAACCAGATGAAACTTCTTCATAAAGACATACTAGGGTCCCTCAAGATGGCAACACAATTTTGGGGTCGGTCATCAAAGCTATCGATTGAACCAGCATTCGCTCAGTTGAAAGAAATTGAGCGCCGCTTCTCTCGCGAGCTCGCCGACGTCAACCGCGAGCCATTCCTGGCCGCCTTGAAGACTGCGAAAGAGAGGCTTGCAAAGGAGTCTCCACTTCGGGAAGTGGTTTTAAGGGCCATCGGACAATTCAAAAGCCCCTTGGTTGTCGGCGAGATCCTTCAGAACGAGTTTTATCTCCAATCGGTTCGAACTGTCTGTGAGCTTTCATGGATGGACGCGGTTCCTTTCATCGCCGGGATTTCGAGCGGGTACAGCAACCGGCAACATTCATCACTAGTGGATGAGGTCTCAGCGGCCGCCGCCAAAACGTTCCTGCCCGGATCATTTTTTGATTCAAATCAGGGAGTATTGCTCAAGTCTGCTCACGGACTATCAGACCCTTCGCTGCGTTCTGAGTATCTCTTCGGGAGCCTCTTTCCCCTGCGCGAAATACGAACGAATAGGCCCCCCCACCAGCCCGCATCGGCTAGCAGGGCGCTTGTCGAGCAAGCCTTTGAAAGCCTTACTGCGATACGAAACTCTCCTTGGAGCATCCTAGATGCCACAACAGACAGTGATTCCCTCTCCGACCTTATTCAGCTTCTCGCAAAAAGGATGCGTATTGCTCGGGGAGAACTCGTTGACGCAACGTGTTGCGCGTTGTTTGCCGCTATGGATCCGCTTGACCTTTCTTTCGCCCAAGATGACCAGGCCAAGGAAGCACAAGAGGTTCGCTGGCGTGAGCAACTTCCCCGCCTCCTTACTGCCCAGCCAGACGCCGTATTCGAGCAGTTAGGCAGTAGCGGGGTTCTATCCATGCACCTCCTTTTCGACCAGCTTGACCGAGCGCTTCATCAGGCTGGCATCATAAATTACTTCTCTCCGGTGCTCGCGCGAGATTTCTTCTTGCAAACCTTGGCACATACCAAAAACGTTCAGGCCTCGTCTCTCAGCAACTACCCGTTAAGTCGAGATACGGTCCTTGCACAAGTGGCCGAGAGTGACAAGCTGTTCTCAGCTCTTGTGAGGTAAGTGTGCCCCTACGTGGAAGCCCCTCTACTATGGTACACCCTACTACTTGCTCTGTACTACTTGCTCTGTGCCGTCGAGACATTTGTACCCGCGGACGGCGAGGCCGCCGTACCGCCAGGGGTAGACGTGAGCGCAGGTACGGATGCCAGATGTGTGTTACTGCTGGAGCCTGGGAGATTTTTCGCCCCTGTACAGTCAGGCCCTCTTTTTTAATGTTAACTCAACCCGGCGATCTCTTTGGTTGCCATCAATGACGTAGCTTCCATCGGTTTTTTCGTTTTTCGCTATTGGCGAGCGTTAGTGGGATATGTTCGTTAGATGGACCTCGACGTCCCGCCCTATCAACACCGCTATTTTGTCGGATACCGTTGCATCCTGGTGACACATAGTCATTTTGCGACATTGTGGCGAGGCGCTTTGACTAGGTAGTGCTTTCACTCTATCCCTCAATCACCGCACCCAAAGCAATTATGCGGCTCGTCGGCAAGATGGCCGGTCATGCAAGAGCAAAAGAGGGAATATAGAATAGTAAAAGAGGTCGTGCGTATGGGATCAATTTTATCGCTGTCGCGTCGAGGTTTCGGACGTTTGGGCGCGCTTTGTGTCGCCGTTTTTGCTCTAGCGATTGATGTGCAAACCCCAAGCGCCGCACAAGATTTACGATATTCTGATCAACAAGGTTCGCTGTACGGACAGAGTGTGGCATCCGCGGGAGATGTCAATGGGGATGGCTTCGACGACGTGATCGTTGGCGCACCGTATTATGACCGAACCGGCGCTGACAGTGGAGCGGCATTTCTGTATCTCGGATCCGCTGCAGGAGTCTCGCAAACGTATCGGTGTTTTTTTGTGGGGCTTAGGGCCGGGGCTCATCTCGGTGAAAGCGTATCGACTGCTGGAGATGTCAATGGTGATGGATTTGACGACGTACTCATTGGCGCTCCTGATGATGGCGATAGGTTTGAGGGCGCGACATACCTGTTTCTGGGATCTTCGTCTGGACTCTCGACCTCACCTGCCTGGACGTTCAAAGGAATTTCTGGGTTGGAGCACCTTGGAAAGAGCGTCGCCTCCGCCGGAGATGTCAACAAGGACGGGTTTAGTGATGTTATCGTTGGCAGCTACGGTTATTCGAATGGACAATTGTCAGAGGGAAGAGCTCTCGTGTTTCTCGGATCCGCTAGCGGACTCTCCACGCAACCGAATTGGGAGTACGAAACGAATTCTGAGGGGGCACTTTTTGGCTACAGCGTCGCCTCCGCCGGGGACGTAAATGGCGATGGATATGGCGACATCATAGTCGGTGCTTTGCAGGAACGCTCACCAACCACGGTAAGTGGCAGAGCCTATGTGTTCATCGGCGGTAGCGCCGGCATCTCTCAGCAGCCGACATGGGTGTACGGAGATATGCAGAACGCGGGGCAAGTGGGTGTCAGTGTCGCGTCGGCTGGAGATGTTAACCGCGATGGCTTCGGTGATGTGATTGTTGGTCAGCACGCCTATGGGCGTTTTAGGATCAACGCCGGCCGCGCGTTTCTATTTTTAGGTTCAAAGAGCGGACTGTCATGGACTCCCGCGTGGACCTCAGAGAGCAACTCCGGTGAGGGATTGTACGGCGCGAGTGTCGCTTCAGCGGGAGATGTGAACGGAGACGGATTCTCCGATGTGATAGTGGGTTCTCGTCTCTTCAAGGAACAGGGACAAATGAGAGGAGGCGTTTTTCTCTTTCTTGGTACCAGCCAGGGGCTTGCGTCCCTTCCAGACTGGACCTATTTCGGACGGCAGAATATTGAGGGGTTCGGAGCGAGCGCAGCACCCGCGGGAGACATCAACGGCGACTCTCTGTCAGATGTTGTAGTAGGCGCCACAAATAACTCGGATGTGGTGCCAGCGGGAGGAGCCGCGTACCTATTCTTAGGAAGCTCTCGAAGCAGCCTTCAAGTCTCTCCGTCTCCGGGAACATGCCCTATTGGGGGGGCCACATACACTCCTACGGCGACCCCGTCCCAGACACCAACTCACACACAAACCCCGACTGTTACGACGACGCAGCTTCCAACGGTTTCCGCCACCCCTACCGCGACGCCGTCTTTAACGCCGACAAGTACCTTAACTCCAACCGTTACACCTACAACGACAGCTGCGGCGACGTTGGCATCAATAGCAACGCCACCGATGACGCCGACAAGCACTGCTACTGAGACGGCTACGAGGACACCTACGCCAATCGTGACACGTACCGCAACACCCACAGTAACGCCATCACGCACCTATACAAGTACACCAACGGCGACACCAACAAGTACGAATGCACAAAGTGGTACAGTAACTCCGACGGTAACTCCAACGAATACGCCTACTGGCACCCAAACACCAACCAGCAATTCGACCGCGACGCCGAACTTTACTATTACGCCTGCTGTGAGTAGCGACGTCGTTTGCGCGCAGTCTATAAAAGCGGCGGAAGGAGAAGCTTTCGCCAACAGCGCAATGGCCGGATGCGCCGCGCGTAACGCGGCTCAGTTTAAAGGCAGGTGGGCGCTGAAGACAGTCGCGCTTACTGGGCAAGCTTCGACTTCATGTCCGGCCGGCGCAGGAGTCGCTCAAATAACCTCATTCGACTTGAACGCCAAGGCTGTAGCGACGGGAGACACGTGTGGATGGAAGTACTCGCCAACACTCGCTGCGTCTTGGAGAAATGGTGGGAAGCCGACGGTTTCCGTAGTCGGTATCAATGACCGATGCACGAAAGTTCTTCCGGGAGGCGTGACTCGACGGCTCTCCGTGCGCGTGGCGCCGGGCGGTAAAACCGCTCGGGTGGATGGGCAGATGCGAGCGAGGCTCGCCGATTGTTCCGGATGGCACCCATGGACCCCGTTTCAAATGACGGTTACGGCGAGGTAGAGCTCATCATGATGAGTTCTCTCGTGAGGGTCGCCTCCCACTGGTACAGCCCAACTATCCAATCAATTGGAAGCCATTAAAAAAAGCACCCTGAAGGGTTTGACTGTACCAATTCGGAGAGCGTCACTGGTTGGAGCGTGGGCCTAGAGATAGGACAGGAATCGGGTAGCCGCCCGATATAAAAGCGTGGGAGTTTTTATATCTTTATATCTGTAGCCGGGCTACTCGAAAATCCTTGGAGTATCCAGCAGTTGAAATCTCTTCTGATTCGAGCTGGGACTCGGGTGTCTACAACTATTAGGAAGGTGCAGTAGCGCGGCCACAGAGCAAAACAGAGCAAAGAAAGTAGGATGTACCAGCGGAAAGACCAGCGGAAAGGCGAAACCAGTGGAAAGGCCGCTCGGATATAGTGCTATCCCTTTTGTGGCGATCCCGTAGATACCTTTACACCGTATGGGATTTGAGGCGCATCCGTCATGTTGTAGAAACCAGCAAACCGCCAATCTTTAAACTCACCCATCTTTGTTTTGAATGGACTAAAGCCCGCGGACTCGTAAAAGCGGATTGCTTTAGGATGGTCCATCCCACAGGTGCTGAGCCACATCCGGCGAACACCGGTTTTCCATACAAGGAAGATAATATTTTGTAGGAACAACTTGCCGATGCCTTGATTGAGAAACCGCGGAAGTAACCCGAAATGAACTAACTCTATATCGTCGGGAGTGCTGGCATCTAGCTCGGCCATGCCGACGGCCTGCCCCTCTTCACATAGTACGTACATCCAGGTGGCCGGTGAATTAAGAATAGCTCTAATTTCCTCGTCGCTCTGACCCGGTCGGTAATTCCATAGGTAATCTCGGCCAACCTCTCGATACATATTTATGTAGTCAGCTACGCTCATATTCTCGACGCGTCGCATCGAGAACCTCCCGAGATCCGCTGGTTGTACTTGCGGGTCCTTGACCATTTCAAGGTAGGTAACTTCGCTATAGATAACGGGAACCTCGATCTGACCGGTCTCATTCATACGTGCTCATGGGCTAGTTTTTTTTTACCACGCGATTCGCGCCGCCAGGCGAGAATCCCGTGCGCTCACTTGGTATCTACTTTTGTCGCCTCTCCACCAACTCCGAGAAGGCTTGTTGATACACATCCTCGATTGAGAGTCCTGTAGGATCAATAACCCAACTGGCATGAATGTGAACAGAACTTAAACATCGCACTTCGTTTTCGGCATACCTACGTCGATCTGATTCCGCGACCTCCGTATCGTGTGCGTTCGCCCGTAAAGCTTGACGACGAATAAGTTCGTCAACCGATGGCCGAAGAACTTTCACGTGGACAGGCACTCCTAATTTGGCGAGGCTTTCACTATAAAACAGGATCGGTTGGGGAGGATCTTCATACACGATGAAGTCCATCACTACGCTCTTCCCTTCCTTCAACTGAGCTTTGATATACCCAAGCGCCCGTCCCTGAACGACCGCCTTTTCTTCTTCGGTACGGGGTGTATGTGGCTGCCTTGGCAATTCGTCCCATACCCTGTCCTCTGGAAGGTGATACCAGCCAGAAAACTCGGCGACTCGACGTCCCATGCTCGTCTTTCCTGCCCCAGCAGGTCCTGCAATAAGTACAACCATCTGATGTGGAGCAAGCTTAAGCGGAGGCGAATCGGCATTCTGATAGTCTGGCATAATGTGCGTCACTTTTGGTTTTGTAGATACTGGTTATGGTGACGCGCTGTGAGCGGTCGTGTCTACACTTTTATTGTGTTGCTCCTCAAACACTGCAAATAATGCGGCAAAATTGCCCCCTTTTTGGTTGCGCCTAAGATCAGGAACATACATCTTTGAAATGAGGCCATCTAAATACAACGCGTCGGTGCAACCCAATTTGTCCTTAAAGAGAGACGCAAAGTCCCAGAAAGATATATTCTCATTCGAGATTGCAAAATAAACCTGCCCCCCATCGCTCAGGCCCACGCCACTGCGTATGACTTTATTCTCAGAGTCCTTTCTGAATGAGGGATGCAGATTACCGTTCATGAGCAGAAGTGGCCCGGACTGTGAGGCCAGTTCTACTCGGCCGGTCGGCTTGTAGTCTGACGTTTGTACAATGTGCGCACGTTTGTCTTGGAGATAGAAGACGCCGTTGGGCTTCATGTAAAAATTTCCGCTGCCCTCTTGGGAGTTCAATGGGACTCTCTCTTTTCCATTCGTAACGAACAGGCCTAGTGGATTGAATGTCCAGCTAAAAATCCCCGCATTCGTAGCAAATCGGAGAGTTCTTCCTCTTCTTGTTCCCCACTCCTCAAGCTCTTTCGCGTTTCCGAATCGTGTGCCGTCTTCGTCACGATCCATGAGGTCTAACTGGCTCGTCGCCAAATCGACTTTGTAAATTGTGCAGGTTCCTCCGCCACACGGACTGATAAATGCATCCGCATGTGCAAACATGCTCGCGGAACATCCAAAGCTAACCAATAAAAATGCTAGTGAGCGCAACATAACGATAAGACCGTGCCGGCGTTCTCGCTCGGCCCCAGGCACTTAGCATGCCTCTTAGCAGCTTATCCCATATCTTCTCGATAACTAGTAGAGAGTACTTCCCCTGTAGATAGGCTACTCGATAAAAAGGCCGCCAGCCGCTGTACCATGCTGCCACGTTGCGTTTAATGCTGGCGAATCTGGACCAGAGGTTTTTCGGGGAGGGAACCAAGGGGCACAAAGAAAGTAGCCCCCGTACAGGAATAAAAACGCTATTGAGGACCATTGACCCCCTGGTCCCTCCCCCTGGTACATCCTACTTTTCAAAAGCAGGTGCAGTCGTTGATATCACGGGGTGGCTAAAACATTTCTGATTAGCGTGGCGGCTCTGAAGAGCTTGGGCGGCATTGATAAAGCAGGGTGTGCCAGTAAGAGAGGCTTGGTTAGCTGGCGCGTCCTAACAAAGAATCGAATTCTTTTTTTAACTCCATACATGCATAGAGAATGAACAGCCTAGAAACTCCTGGCGAGCCTCCTTTCATGACACTACCCATAGCCAGTTTACACTCGTCCATCGCTCGATATACATGGTGGCACTCCCCTATTGAATGAGTAATTGTCATGTTGTCATTTAGTTTATTCGCCCGCGCTTGCACAATTTCTGCCAACCTGACAGCTCCGCGCTCATCAATAGTTGCACGACAAGCTTGAGTTAAGACCTCGGTTGCTTGCTTCAGAAAATCGAAATACCCTCCGCCGTTTCCGCGGTCACTCAATTCTTTCATGTCAGCTATACGGCCTTTTGCCTCGGCGACGAGATCATAACTGCGAGGCGCAGCCCCGTGCACATTCTCTACGACGGTTACAATAGTCGGTGGCAAAGCATCTAAAGAGCCCCGCGACGGGTCATGAGACATCATAACAGCCCCTCATATATGAATAGCTTAGTACCTTTCCTATAGTATGGGACTATTTGGAGGAATGTTGCTTTAGGCCGCTACCGCCTCAGTGAGCGGGCGCCATGGGTCCGCTCGAGTAAATGTTACAGTCTTTTCGATACTCTACGAGAAAGACATTAATCTCTCCCAAGCTGCAAGGTAAACAAGACCTGCCACCAGCAACGATGAAGCGACCAACCCTAGTTTTTTGTGTTTTGCTTCTGCGGTCCGGAGGTGGCTGATAATTTCCAAAATCGTCCCCAACTCCTTTACGAATCTTGCTGCCGACCCTTGACCACACAGCAAGAAAACACCCCCTGTTCAGAAAGCTTATAATCAAAGGAAAAGCGATAGGGCAATATCCCCGAGGAACAAGCCACCGGCGGAGAAGAAAGGGCGGGAGTAGACAACGAGCTATAAAGGGGCTTTCGGCCTGCCTTGGGTGTTACTGCGGGACAGGGCCCGTCTCACGATTCATCCGCTTTTACGTTTGAGCCCGTTCGGAATAGTGATACTTTCCTCTTCCGCTCCACGGCAGCGCTCTTTTACATCGCAAGTCTCAAAGCGCTCTCTAAAGGGGTTGCAGACACTTGCTCCATTTGAGCTAGAAACGGGCGACTCTCTATCGAAAAGCATCGGCTTCTGGATTGAGAGCCACCGCGTGCACAAACAGGTTTTATTGGGATGATCCTAGAGCCACCTCTGCGATCATCCCAAGTCTCAAACAAACCCCTTGGGGGATCCCACACAAAATGAACAGCATACAAATAACGGGAGAAATAATCGCTATCGCTAAATCTCTAGGCGGCCAGCCTTGGCCTTTAGAGATTCGACGTTGCCACCACTGGGCCAGTTGCGATCGTCCAGACATCCTCGAGGAGTTTATGCCGGACATGATTGAACTCGTCGAAAGATCCGGCAATATACCTCTCGCAGAGACAGCGAAGAGCTTACTGCCCCATGTTCGACAAGCTGCTATCCAGTATAAAGATGCCTTAGAGAAAGTTCGTCGCGTATAACGAGCCTCACCAACCGCGGAGTAGCAACCCTACCCGCGGTTGGTGACCCCTTTCGGTGAGAGGTTTTAGAAAAAGGACAACTCACGTCGTGGCTCTCTACTTTTTTGCTTTTTTAACTCGCTGTGAAACAAACAAAGGGGAATTTCATCTCCACCCAGACGCACGCGAGTTGAATCTGAAGTATCAACTCCGATTAATCGCCGAATAAGCAAACAACGCGGATTGGTGGAAAGGGATCCCGACAGCTAATACCGTTTAACCCCGATAACTCTATCCGTGACGGTCTGACCACCATTAAATGAAAAGGTACCTGAATACCCTTTATATGCTGTGGTATGAGATATGCAGTCCCGCACGGCTTCTACATCGGGGTCCCTCTTGATACACGCTAGAAGCATCATCGTTTCGTCGTAGGTAACCGCGGCGCTGGATCCTTCCGGCTCGCTCTTGAACTCCTTGGAGTACCGAGAAGTGAAATCTTGTATGAGGCTCTCATCGAAGATCGGGTACGAGTGATAATAGACGAACCCGTAGCGCTTCACGTCGTCAGGCGGATCCAGATACGCTATCAGATCGTCGGTGTAGATATCCGGCCTATCTTTTCGAAGCTCCGCCCACTGCTTGAGAAACGCCTGAATCTGGCCAGCATTGTCTAGAAGCATGAGAATGGAATCGACATTCGCTGGCACTTTCGCGATCATACTTCGAAAGTCCCGCTCATCCAGAATCATTCGTTCTTGAGTCACGACGCCAGCTTTCGACTGCGCGACAAAATTCTCTACGAGGGAGTCATAGTACGGGGTAATGGCGGCGAAGATCGCCACCTTCTTGTATCCCTTTTCGTTCATCTGCTTCACCAACGCAGTGGTGTATCCTCGATCATCGAACCACGCCGTAAAGGAATACTTGTGCTCTCGAGCATAATACTCCTTGCCGTGATACGATGGGGAGATACACACAACGTGTTTCGCCTCGCAAATAGGCAACATCGGAACCGTCGTTTCCCACGTCGCCCCAACAACGTACCTTACTTTATTTATCGACGTCACTTTATGTAGGGCTGTCACCGTCTGTTTGCTCGAGAACATGGTGTCCTCTATCAGTGGCTTTACTGATGTGCCCGGATTATTCGCCTCAAAGTCCTTACAGGCGAGGATGAAGGCGTTCCTCTCCGTCTTGCCCCAAATAGCGCCACCTCCGGTCAGGTCGAAGAGACCAGCTACGGTAATCTGATGTGGCGGAGACGCGTGTGCCGGAATCGCGATAACGAGAGCGACTAGTACAGAGACCAGAGATATTGGAAATCGCATGGCATGCCCACCTTAGACCGTTGAGCCTTGTATAACTCAGACCTTTGGCTTTGTGGAGATTTTTCTCTACGGGCACGTCTACCATGAGACATGAACGGCCCGCCGCTCACGAACATAACGGTGCTCTAGAGCAATCCGCTGCGATCTTGCTTGATCCACTCAGCCTCAGTGGCTTCAATAAAATCTCGAGCCCAATCAGCAAAGAGTTTTTTATCACGAACCTCGCGGAAGATTCGAGGGTTGTAGTTCGCAAGCGCTGCCTCATCGCGAAGGAATCCAGATTTACGTAAGCTGTCATGCACTACCGCCCTAACTGACGCCAGGTTGAGTGCTTTACCATCTCGGATGGCCGGAGCTGCCACCACAACGCTCCTTTCTGACGGCTCACAACCACATACAATTCGATCAGTACTGGCAGCTTGTCCCCCGACAGAGACGCTGTACTCAATTTCTTTTGAGAAATCATTTGAGACGAGAACGTACACCGTATCATCGAGACCGAACTTTCGGAGAGACGTTCGAATATGGGCTTCAAACTTCGACATATCGAGTCGTGGCAATCCGCAAATCCGTTGACTCTCCTCCGACGACACGAACTCCTCCAAAGCACTCGCCTTCACGTCAGCTAGGGTCATTGTGACGAGCGGCGCAACCCGATCCTCGACCGTCAATCCCTTCCCGGTCTGTGCTGCTTCGAGCATCTCAAGCGCTTCCTTGGAGAGGATCGCTTCGTAGTTGCCCTTGAGAGAGTTCTGCCTAACATACTCGTAGACCTTCGGACTCGACAGCTCCTCGGGCGCAAAGACCTCTCGCATCTTCTCCCAAATACCCTCGTGAAAAACAGCTCTTTCTACAAGGTCCCCTACTGGCAAGGTCGCCTCATGTACTCGGAAGAAGGTCCGATGCTCAAACACAGCCTTATAAAATCTCTCGCTTGGCCGAGCGATGTTAACGATCATCTTAGAACCTTTAGCGCATAAAGACGCTTCGTGACGGGCGATATCGTTCAGAATGGCGTCTACCAGAGGCGAGCGAAACCCTGAGCAGATGTAATCGCCACGCATGTAAGAGCACCGGTCGAATTCATCTTTTAGGTCCTTAAGCACCCCAAGACGTTGAGGTGATATTGTGGCACGAATCTGGCCGTAATCGCGCACCTTCTCATCGGTAGGCCGCAGATCATGCGACGAGAGCAACGCTAGAACATCAGACCTGTATTGACCGAGAATCTCCTTTATCTCCCTGTCTTGAGCGACAAAGAGAGCCCCGTGGTACTCGTGATAATCGCCGTTACTCCACCATGCCGAGAAATCTTTTGGAGCCCCGGGTAACGCCGCATAGAATCTATCAACTCCATGACCACCCTTCACGTGGGGATCATGAAGAACCATCGCCAACTCCAGAATCGTAACCTCCTTTGGAGTCAGCCCAAGTGTCGGGCCGAGTTCCCTCACCCGAGCCGCCGCATCAACACAATGAGGACCGCGCGTGTTCTTTTTGGTAAAGGACAGCACGCCTGAGTGCGAGACCGTACAGTTGGGCACATCCACAAGAAGCCGATAGTATTCTGTTCGGAGCAGCGCCTGAGCCTGTGGCGAGAGTTTCGCCGCCCGTGTTTCGGTGTACACATCGAAAGCCGCGGGGTTACTCCCGATACTTCCGAGAACCTCGGCATTTAACGGTAAGGGTGGCTGGTTTCTGCGAGAGGCAATTTTGGCCGGCTTGGGCCGCGATGGAGAATCATCGTGAGAATTTTGACCGTTCGTTACATCTTCGTTCGGGCCTTGCATATCCTCTGCAGACTCGGATCAAATCCGGAGGGGAACCGATCAAGCCCCCGGCAACAATCATCCCACCGCTATTGTTTTAAGTTTTTAGAAGAGATTCTCCACCGCCGTGAAGAAACAGCTTGAAAACTACCAGCAACAGATA
>JBIIEK010000041.1:0-18674 GCA_044237895.1 Bdellovibrionota bacterium | reverse complement strand
GGTCCGTCGTGAACTGGGATGAGGTGTCGCGGCGTTACTCGGAGTAAAAACCCCAGTGCCCATCAACGTTGCGTTGTGGGCCCTCAGCACAGGTCCGATCGGCGTAGAGGGCTATGCGTCGATCCGAGATAATCGGAGTGGTCGGCGTATCTGTCGCGTGGTACCCTCTCGGCATGTCTGACCACGTTGTGAAATGCCTTGATTTAACCAAGGAGTACACCACCTCTCGCAAGGACCCAGGCCTCAGAGGCACGCTCCATTCGCTATTTTCTCCCAAGAAGACAACGCACGCAGCTGTGCGTGATTTCGACCTCACTATCAACACCGGCGAGATTGTTGGCCTTCTCGGCCCCAACGGAGCCGGAAAAACGACCCTAATCAAGATGCTTACCGGCATCGTTCCCCCGACGCGCGGGAGCGCAACCGTGTTAGGATTCGAACCGTTCAAAAGACCGAGGGAGTTCCGAAAAAGGATCGCTCTCGTTATGGGACAGAAGACCCAACTGTGGTGGGATATCCCGGCGTTTGACTCCTTCCAACTTCTGCAACGGTACTACGAGATCCCAAACATCGCCTTCAAACAAAGGGTTGAAGAGCTTGGGGAGATGTTGGGAGTTACGCATCACTTTCACACCCACCTTCGACGCCTCTCCTTGGGCGAGCGCATGAAGATGGAGCTCATGGCGTGCCTCCTGCACAATCCGGAGCTCTGTTTCTTAGACGAGCCCACTATCGGCCTCGATGTCATCGCCCAAAAGCAGATCCGGGACTTCTTCAAGGAGTATCAGAAGAACCATCGCACCACGATTATCCTCACATCCCACTACATGGCGGACATCGAGGCCCTGTGCCCCCGAATAGTACTAGTGCTTAAGGGTCAGAAACGCTTCGACGGCGCTATCGAGGATTTTGAGGGGATCTTAGGTCGCGAAAAGTTTGTATCGCTTGCGTTCTCAACTCCACCAGACCGAGAGCATGTACTGTGGACTGGCTTGAATCCACAGTGGGATGATTCAGGACTCTCGGTAGAGCTTCAGATAAAGGAGGATCGGCTCCGCGACACCTCTATCCAAATTCTCTCCACTTTCCCCGTGATCGATTACTCAACAGAGAAGCTTCCCATCGAGCGCGTGCTTAAAACACTTTTGGCGAATCCCCACCTCCTACCAGGATAACCTATGGTGCGAACAGAGCTGCAGAAGTGGATGGTAACCATCTCCATCTCCATGTCGCGCTTTATGGCGTACAAGGCCGATTTCTTTCTGACCCTGCTCGCGCCGTCACTGGTCTTTATTCTCATAAACTACAACGTGTGGAGATCCCTCTACTCTAATCGTAACGGTGCGACCATAGACGGTATCTCCATGGAGCAGATGCTTCACTACCAGTGCTGGGCATTCATCGTAACCTTAATCGTTCGCTCCCACCGATCATGGAACCTCGCAGAGGATATTCGCCTCGGTCGGATCACATCCTTCCTTCTATACCCCTTTGAGGTTTGGAAGTTTCACGCCTCAGAATTCCTAGGCTTTCAGATCATCCAGATCATCACCGTTTCTATCGCTCTGACGACGATGCGGCTGTGGGGTTTTTTGCCGGAACTCTCACCCCACGCGGTGCTCCTAGGCCTACTCTTCTCTGTTCTCGTCAGCGGATTGTGGTTCGCACTAGAATTCCTCTTTGGGGTCACCGCCTTTTGGTTGGAGGAGACCTGGGTTGCCCGCGTCATCTTCCAGCTTTTTGCGGTGTTTCTATCAGGGGCGTTCATACCCCTCGAGCTCTTTCCAGCCCCCCTGAGGGCAGCGCTTTCCTACACCCCGTTTCCCTTAATGACGTGGATTCCTGCAAGTATCTTTCTCGGAAACCCGGAGATCCCGCTTGTTCGATCCTTCGCCTCTCTGGTGGTGTGGATGCTCATCGTTTCCGTCCTAGCGGCTTTCACCTGGCGTCGCGGGGTGAAGCACTATACTGCGGCGGGGATATGATGACGATTGCGAAGGCATACCTCGGCGTTCTCGGTCAGCTCCTTCTCAACTCGCTCGCCAAGCTCCTGAGCTTTCGTCTAAATTTCATCCTCTTTTTATTCTCAGAGCTCGCCGCCTTCGGCACCCTGTATCTTACCGTGGACTTTCTCTATCAACACATCGCCACGGTCGGAGGATGGAACAGAGTTCAGTTCATGGTATTTATCTTCTGGTGGCAGTGCGTGATGAACCTTCACTCCGCGTTCGCTGCTCCGAACTTCTGGAACTTCGCATCGGAGCTCCAGAACGGCAATCTCGATTTCCGCTTACTCCGCCCCCTTGGTAGCCTCTTCGATATATTCACGGCGATCACACGACCGATCTCCCTAGTCATGCTACCCTTGAACGCCGCGTTTCTTGTCCATTATGGTGCTCAGATCCCTTTCTCGGTCTTCGACTGGTTAGCGATCGTGCCGCTCCTTCTCCTCTCATTTTCTCTCACTATCCTCATTGAACTACTCATAGCGATGTCGATGTTCTGGACTACCGGTGGCGACGGGGTGAATTTCATTCGGATCCAATGTCAACAGATCTCAAAGTGGCCGGACTTCGTCTATCCACGCATCTTCAGGGCCGTGTTCACCTTGGGAATCCCCGTGCTTGCAACCTCGACTTTTTGCGTTCGAGCACTCTTTCACGACGGCGCTTGGTGGGAGGTTCCTTTTTTAGTAGTCGCTTGTATCGCTCTCTGGTGCGGTATCGCTCGCCTGTGGCGTCTAGGATTGCAGCGGTACGAGTCAGCGTCGTCATAAATCAACCTTAAAAAACATCGTAACGCTGAGCCCTTAGTCGCCCTTCGCCCTGTGCTACCTCCATCGCTCAAGTCGCCATAACATTGGCATGGACCCGACCCTTCAAACGCGAGTTCCTCCCCCCGACCAAGGCGTTAGCGCTAACGCCACGCAGGCTCCTGCAATTCCGAACGACGCCACCGCCCGGCTCGACAGCTCGAAAGAGGCTCGCTCGGACATCATGAGTAGTGTCAGTATCATTCAGATCCAAACGCTTCAGGGAGCGCTCAACGCAGTCCAAGCAAACTCCGATCCGTCGCAATGTGAGAGCGGCCTCACCGATCGCCCCTCCACCCCCCTTTCCGTCGGAGGTCTCTCAACCGCTCGTCCACTTCTAACGACACACCATCATGGGCATCCACCTCACAAGGGATCGAATACCCACGAGCCCCGTTTAGAGAAACAAAGCGAACGCCCGGAATCGAAGCAGGAGCAGGGTAAGCCACAAGTGGTCGTTGACAACACTGAGCAGCCGCGCAATCCCAGGGCTGAAAACATCGATAAGCTACAACCACTGCAAGACCCCGCTAGACTCAAAGACTCCGCCGCCCTTCTCAAAGAGTCCCCAACCCTAGCGTTAAGGGAATCCTTAACAAAACAGGAGCCTCAGCTTGACAGAGCATCTCCTCAATCCCTCTCGGAGAAGGGTCCTCTTCCGGCGCCGGAGGTAAAGCTTGAGTTCCATACACGACCTCTACCCTTAGAATCTCTCACTTCAACCCCTCCTGAGATCGCCCGCCCCGTCGTCGAGCCATCAACACAACCTTCCCCGATCACGCAAGATCGGCCAAAACTCTTCGAGTCACCACTAGAGACCGTCTTAAGGGCGTTCGTGCAAAACGATCAACCAGCGCGCGAACCTCAGCGCGAACAATCACCGAGCATATCGGGCGCGCTCAACCAGATCGCGCTCAATCACTCCATCAATAACTCTACCCTAGCCCAGGCAAGTAACCTCACCTCACTGCAACCCCTCACCGAGCTACGAAGCAGTGTTCTCGATAAGCTCTCGCAGATCTCCGAGCACGTAAAGCTATCAACGGAGGTTCGACCAAAGCCTCACACCGAGCCAGACGCAGCGATCCAAGGCAGGGGTGCCTTTCAACATATCGAGCGCATCGACCGATCTGCACGACCGGAGCACGCCCTTCAATGGGCGGACCGCACCATCGCAACCACCCCCCAGAATACTAAGGGGATGTTTGAACCCTCCCCGGCGCCACTCGTGGACCTCTTAGCGCGACTCACCAAGAACCAGAACCTCCTCTCTAACCTTAAGAGGATTGAGGCCACCGTTGACGGCATATTCGCTACCATCGCTACCGGAGCGGTCTTAGGAGCGATAGGCACTCAAAAATTAGGCGCACTCATAACGGCTGCAATCTTAGAGCTGATTAAAGCGTTCGAACGAGATCTACACCGTGACGAAAACTCAAAAGAGGCCAAGACGTCACTACACCTCCTGATCACAGAATTGGGCGATGGAGTGCGCGCTCAGATCGTCGAGGACCCATTCGCCCTCGTTGGTGACATCACCGGGCGAATAGTGGAAGCGAGTACCGGACTCCCCATAGAGGGGCTCGTTGTGTACGGTGGATCGCTCGGTACCTGCGTGACGACTAAGAGCGGCGAATTTATCTTTAAGAACGTACCCCTCGGAAGCGGCTTCATCCTTAAGCCCCTATCCTCCAACTATCGCTTCAATCCTGAGGAGATTGCAGGAACAGCCACTCAATCCTCGCACTGCCAATTCACCGCGGATCACCAAAGGTAACCAACCGAACACAACGCACCCGGAGCGGGATCATGCGACGTGCCGTCAGCAGCTGATAAGCTCGCGACATAAAGGAGCCCCCATGCAACACCCCCCTCAGTCGAGCATTGAAACCTTTCAGATACCGGTTAGGGATACCTCTCTTCAGGCTGACCTGGTAATGCCACCCCACCCCGTCGGGCTCGTTATATTCGCTCACGGAAGTGGGAGCAGCCGTCTCAGCCGTAGGAATATCGCGGTAGCCCGACTCCTCCACGCTAGTAGGCTTGCCACACTCCTCTTTGACCTCCTGACGCCACTGGAAGATCAGGTCTTCAGCAACAGATTCGACATCGAGCTCCTCACCGATCGCCTCGTCGGTGCGGTCGAGTGGGCGCAGGTACAGCCGAACCTACGAGGCCTCCCCATTACCCTCTTCGGAGCTAGCACAGGAGCGGCAGCGGCGTTACAAGCAGCGGCGCGCCTCGGCCATACGATATCAGCAGTTGTTTCACGTGGGGGGCGACCCGACCTCGCTGTGAATGAGCTGACACACGTTCACACTCCAACCTTACTACTGGTCGGAGAGCGCGACGAAGACGTAATTGACCTAAATAGAAACGCCCTTGAGAAGTTACAGTGCGAAGGAAGGCTCGTTATCGTACCTGGAGCTACCCACCTCTTTGAGGAACCCGGAGCGCTAGAACAGGTTGCACACCACGCCGCAGAGTGGTTTCTACGACACCTCCCCTCATTACCAGGAGAGCTCAGAATTCATTGATCGGCATCACCGTGCAAGCTAACGGGCTTAGTCCTCGCCCGCTTCAGTCATCACGGCTTTTATTCGCCGATAATCTTCACAAGCACACGTTTGGGTCGACGACCGTCGAACTCACCGTAGAAAATCTGCTCCCACGGTCCGAAATCAAGCTCACCGGCCGTTACGGCGACCACAACTTCACGCCCCATGACCTGACGTTTCATGTGCGCGTCGGCGTTATCCTCGCCTGTCCGATTGTGCTGATACCGAGAGGGGCTAGCGTCGAAGGGAGCAAGCCCTTCAAGCCACTTTTTGTAGTCAGCGTGGAGCCCTGACTCGTCGTCATTTATAAATACGCTCGCTGTAATATGCATAGCGTTCACGAGGCAAAGCCCCTCTTGTACGCCACTCTCGTGTACGAGATTAGCAACGTCCTCGGTGATGTTAACGAACGCCATCCGCTCCTTCGTCGTAAAGGTGAGGTGCCGCGTTAGACTCTTCATCGCCCTACGGAACCTGTACGGTCGGATCGTTGTCCATCAAACGCGTGTCAACGAGCTTGCGTAACCGCTCCTGGAAGGCATCTACGGTAAGGGTAACCTGCTCCTTAACACAATAACGGCGAAGGGTGACCGAACGGGTCTCCACCTCCTTATTGCCGACGATCAGGATATTCGGAACCTTCTGAGTCACGGCATTACGAATCTTCTTGTTGAAGGAGTCGGCGGCCAGGTCGACCTCTGTGCGGAAACCCGCACTAGTAAGCGTAGCGCTCAACTCGTTGGCGAAGGCCTCACAGCTCTCGTTAACAGGAACGATGATCGACTGAACAGGGGCGAGCCACGTCGGGAACGCTCCGCCAAAATGCTCAACTAAGATGGCGAAGAAGCGTTCAATCGAGCCGCACAAAGCTCGATGGATCATGTACGGCCTCTTCTTCGTTCCGTCTGCATCGGTAAAGGAGAGATCGAAACGCTCCGGAAGGTTAAAGTCGAATTGAATCGTACTTAACTGCCACTGGCGATCGAGCGTATCCTTAACACAGATATCTATCTTAGGACCGTAGAAGGCTCCATCACCCTCATTCAGAGAGAACGGTAATCCGCTTCGCTCAAGCGCCGCCTTCAAAGCTGCCTCGGCGGCATCCCACTTCTCCTCAGCCCCAACGCGTTGAGGAGGACGAGTACTCAGATACAGATGGAAATCCTTCAAGCCAAAATCTCGAAGAAGCCCGACGCTAAATCGCAATACCTCGTCGATTTCAGCCGGCATCTGATCTTCTCGACAGAAGAGGTGCGCGTCGTCCTGAGTAAAGCCACGCACGCGGGTCAGACCAGAAAGGGTTCCGCTGCGCTCAAACCGATACACCGTGCCCCATTCCGCGAATCGCTTCGGGAGGTCTCGATATGACTTTGGAACCGAGTCGTAGATCTTACAGTGAAAGGGACAGTTCATCGGCTTCAGGTAGTACTCCTGCCCTTCCACCTCTATCGGGGCGAACATGCCATCCTTGTAAAACGAGAGGTGCCCGCTCGTCTCCCACAGGGTTGAGCGCCCGATGTGCGGCGAATACACAAAGTCGTACCCACCAGCGAGGTGCATCTTGCGAGCGTGATCCTCGATGAGATAGCGGATGATACCTCCCTTGGGGTGCCAGAGAATAAGCCCTGAACCTACACCTTCATGATCGATGCTGAAGAGATCAAGCTCTCGTCCAAGCTTTCGATGCTCGCGCTCCCGAGCCATCTCGCGCTTATCGATATACGACTTCAATTCGTCTCGGTTGTTAAACGCTAACAGATACACACGGGTGAGCTGCTTGTTCTTCTCATCTCCACGCCAGTAAGCGCCCGCCAAAGAATCGATAGCGAAACAATCAGCGGGGATCTCCCCTGTATGCTCAAGGTGAGGGCCGGCACACATATCTTCAAACGGGCCGTTTACGTAGAAACCGATCTCCGTCTCCCCCTTTTCAGCGAGCTCAAGGCAGTATTCAACCTTATAGTCCTCCCCACGCCCCTTAAGATGTTCTACCGCCTCAGCAACAGAGCGCTTTGAAGCGACGAAGTGCTGCCGTTGTCCGATGATCTTCTTCATCGAACGCTCAATCGTCTTAAAGTCCTCCGGCGTCAACGGCGCCTCAAGGTCGAAATCGTAGTAGCAGCCGTTATCGACCGGAGGACCGAACGCGAGCTTAGCCTTGGGACGAATCTGCAAGATGGCCTGAGCCATAACGTGCGCGAGGGAGTGTCTGATTTTATAGAGATGATCTGCGTTTTCTTTCATGGAATACCTGCCAACTGTTCGAAACTATTACACATGGACGCGAACGTCAAAGGGGGAGCTCACTCAGGAATCCGGGCCGGGCAAAGCATCTCGATAGTGCCCCAAAGAGGGGCTAACCCCTCATAGTTAGGAGGCTAGCTAGCGGCTCGAAGCCGCGCACCTGTAAAATCTCGATCCCTACGGTTCAGAGGGCGCAAAGCCAGCGCTCGGTTTTATCCCCGAAAACACGACTTCGAGTGACACGCGTGCTCCGCCCTGCAGGTAGGGCAGCGACGGTTTGACTTACCAGGGTCGCAGGACGACAATTCGGGTCTACTGCAAAGGCAGTCCACAATTCGAATAGGGGAAGACGATTACTCGCATCTGTTGTGAAGACACATAACGTGGCTTGACCCGAGATGCGAGCAAGCATTTCGGTTTTAAGACAGGTTTCATCCCCCAGGAACTTTCCAATGACATCGCCGGAATTACCTGGATTCGACTCGCAGGATCGGCATCTCATCGGAGATGACCAATCCAATAATCCATCACAGGAGGGTATCAGGACCCGCCCGATTCTGTTGGCAGCTCTGGCGTTCTGCGTCATGGCAGGATTTCACCGGACACTTGAGGAGCGACATCAACTCGACGCCAAGAGGCGTGTGTGGGTGTACGACACTCAAACCGGTGAATGCGTATTCGAGGCCCCGCTGCGTTTTGTGACGTGGGATCCCGAGCAGGGATTCCGCGTTCAAGGAGAAGGCGTGTCGGAAACCGTTTCCCGCGACTTCATAGTCAGTGACGTACCCTTGCACGAGAGGGGAAATCGGTATCGGGTTGTAGCAACAGAGCTACAACCGGCCCCGAATGAAAGCTCGCCTCACCTCTTCGTTCATCAGCTGAACGGAGACCGGGAGGAGACCACTGCGATTGAGGTCAAAAACGGAACGCTATGGAAGCCGAATCCTAACGCTTCGTGGAGTTTTTCAACCAAGGACGGGGATAAACGCGAGGTGTCTCAAGCGGTTCTTAGCGAAAAACCGCTACACCTCGAGTAGGACTCCCCTTGGAAGATTCGCGAGACCCCCGTGGGTAGCTGCCCTTGAGCTACCCCGGGGGTCCCAGCACAGGTTCGCCCATACGCTTGCTCGCTCTCTTCCTAAACTCCGCAAGGGAGCGAGTATCCTCTCACTTTTAGCAGCGGCGACTTGAGAGATGACGACCTTTCAGGCGCAAGCATAACGCCTAACCTGTAAGCCTGAGAGATGAGAGTATAGAAACTCATACAACACTAATTCTGCCCTCCCGCGCGTACGGAAGTGCGGCGAAAAATCCGGGCTAGATGTGCGAGCGCTGATTGTACTAGGTAATGCCCAAGGCCGGACTTGAACCGGCACGGGATTTCTCCCCCCAGGACATTTTGAAAGTCCCGTATCAGACCTCCGAGCGCTGATTGTAGTAGGTAATGCCCAAAGCCGGACTTGAACCGGCACGGGATTTCTCCCCCGGGATTTTAAGAAGCTTGTGCGAACTGATTCCAGTCTCGTTTCAACTACCTACAAGCACACTCCCTCAATGAGAACAGAGTGAGAATAGCCCGATGTACATGCTTGTTCTCACGTGCTGCTCTTTATGAGTTCGCAGGGTGAGAATGTAGTTCGGTCAGGCTAAGGAAGCAATAAGATCGCTAGCTGAGAACAGAATGAGAACGCTTTTACCTATTCATACAGCATCGAGGTGACTTTTCGTTGAGCTTCACCATCTTGCTCTATGTATCGCTGCGTCGTCGAAAGCTGACTGTGTCCAGCAAGTAGTTGAACGTCTCTCAGAGAACCCCCTGCGTGAGATATCTTTCTTGCCGCTCTCGTAATGTAGGTTCTTCTTCCTGAGTGCGACGTTGCACCACTGAAGCCAAGACGCTTATACAGTCGCTCAAAGAAGACCACGACTGCGTGAGCACTGAAATGCTCAGAACGCTCAGTGATGATGACGTGTCTGCTGGAGCACTCTCCCCTCTCTCGAAGATACTCTTCCAGCTCGCTTCTAAGAGCTTTACTCATCGGAACAACCCGACCCGACCTGCCTTTGGAAGCTCGATCCTCTAGTCGAATCTCGCTTCCAACGTCCCCTTCTGCATCGGTGATCATTGAGATTTCAAGCGCTGCAATCTCTTTGGCTCGCAATCCATGAAGCGAGAGCAAGAACATCACCCTATTGCGACGAGCGTTCCTACCGCTTACCAGAGCTCCTAAGACTGCTCTGATCTGCATATCTGAGAGAACCTTTGCTTGACGACTCAACATACGAACTCCTCTTTACTACGACTAAAGAGATTATCGTTTTGTCATCAGTTCCAATTGAGCGTCCAACCCACCTTTATAGAACCCCTCATGGAATAGATACGTTACGAGTCACTGATGACATTTTACGAATTATCTCATCAGTTCCACCCCCACGTGATTTCAAGTACTTACAAAGTGTTTAAAAACACACTCCTAACCAACTGTAATCATTGTCGAATCAGCTCCGTGTATAAATAGAGTATAGGAGAAGCTGCTCTCACGTTCCGTAACAAGAACTCTTCTCCTACATAGCGACCTCATAAATCACGGGCATGCTTCCAATGCTCGCACCTCGTCGCAGATACATTCGATCGATCAAGAGGAGAGATGGAACCTCGTTGATGAAACGAGCGAATGTTGAATACAGAGCATATCCGTCACGATGCGAGCAATCCCCACACTTGGAACTCGCAAAGCACTCAAGGTCGTTGTGTTGGCTTTGATGATGCTTGCCGCTGGGACACCAGCGAGCTGCACTTACGAGGAGACCGCCTAACCGCCCTCGCTCTTTATAGGAGCTACGTGCAAACACAATGTATCGATGAGCTATACGCACATCACCATCTTCGCCTTTGATGGGCGAAGTGTATCTCCAAACTACCGCACACTATGATGGTAATAAAAAGATCTTAAAAACAGATCTCAAACTAAACCACGAGCGAAGCTCGTCATCGTGAGAATCACGATGCTTCTAAGATATCTTCAGAACTTCTAACCCTTATAAATAGCTATACAGTAAAGATACAAAATAAAAGTCATTAAGGAAGCAAAAGTGATGTCTATAAAGAAGCCCAAATTCAATCAGCTAAGACTCTTATTAGAACCTGAATGGATAGAAGATCTGAACACCCTCGCACAATCAAGACGCATCACACGACTAGCACTGATAAGAATGTTTCTTAAAGCCAAGATTGATGAAGAGCTTCTTAGTCTCGACGCCTTCCTTCAACAGCAGGAATCACTGAGGGCCACAAAACGAAAGCTCGATAAATATCTTCATGAGCGTGACTACTAATATGGGCAATCATCTTTGATGTGATCGAGGATCTATGGCGAAAACCACAAAACAAGAAGCTGCGAGAAGGCTCTCAGAGACAAAACCAAAAGCACTCTATCTGCATGAGATCGATCGTGAATTGGATACATCCAAGAAGCAACGACTACGAGCCAAGGTGATACGAGAGCTTGATTTAGCAATCAAAGACTATCGAGACGTTCTAGTTATTATTGTGGAGCAGTGAGTGACGTGTCGATTGGATAGACGAGTAGCTCTAAAAAGAAGAGATCAGATATGGCCCTACTAAAGTTCAAACAGTTCCATAAACGAGAAGCCACTCTTCGTGAAGATGCTTCCAGCCCATCCCTCTCAAAGCTCTACGACATTAACCAAGACGGCATGGAGATCCACATTAACATCGTCCTCACCAAACATGAGCAGCACCTTTTAGTCGTGCAGTTTTTGCATCGAGTCGCAGATGAACTATCTGCAATAGAGAGCGTGTTCGAGAACTAACAAACGTAAATCCACCAGTCCTCAGCTAGTCTTTCTAATACCCTTCAGAATTCTTTGAATTCCCGAATGTGACAACCTTACCCCAAGCTCATTCATCATCTCTTTGCTTATCTCTCGATATGAACGGCCCTCATCTCGTTGAGCCTTCATGAACTTCAAACATCTCTGTTGAAGTTCGTCCTCCAGCAGCTTACCCTCCGAATCAACTCGGTATCCAAATGGAATCTTTCCTCCCTGATAACGCTCCTCAGACCTCATCTTCTGTTTAGCCGCTGCAATCTGCTCCTTGATTTTGGGGCGAGATTGTTCTGCCACTGCCGAGAGAACAATAGAGACTAGCTTTCCGATGCCGTTACATACGTCTCCACCGAGGTCTACGAAGTGCAGAGAAACCCCACGCTTTCTAAGGTCGTCAATCGTCTTTAGTGCGTCATTAGCATTTCTGAACATTCTGTCGAGCTTAGCTGCGATAATCACATCACCAGGTTGAACCTGCTCAAGCAGCATCCTTCCGCTCAATCTGCTGCCTAGCGGCACCGCCCCGGATACCCCACGGTCACGTCGCCAATGATTGACACTCAGATCTTGCAGGTTTGCATACGCCTCTACCTGCTGTTCTTGAACTTCAATTGAAACCTCGTCCTCTGATTTCTTCAGAGAGCCAGTTCTTAAGTATGCGAAAACATTCATATCAACAAACCTTGAACCTAGGTGATTTTCGTATTTTTAGAACACTGTAACTTTATACTGGACACATGGAATCAAACTTGGTATATTACATAGTATAGGAACAGTCGTTATGTTTACAACTAAACATTAGCTCTTGTTTCCTTAATTAGCAAGTAAATGGACTTTGTTCAAATACAAGCTGGTTTTAATTGTAATTAGATAAGGTAGTTATATGAAAAAGAATAAAAAAAATGGCAAGAATACTTTTAAGTCGGAGAGAACGGTTACCTTCAAGCAAGTGGCAAAAGGTCAGCCTGATCATATTTTGGACATATACAACGATGCTGAGACGATCTTCGAGGCCATCTGTCAGCTTGAGAGTCTCGGAGCGAGTCTTCACACCGACTCCGACGAGCTGATTCGTGAGTATCTGGAAGGTCATGACGCTGAAGATGTTATTACGTTTCTAAGGCTGTGCGAAAAATGCACTAGCCGGTTCATCAGTCTCTCTGCTGATGACTACATCAAGGCGAACGGGCTGATTCCGGGGATCGACTTTGAAGAATAAAAATTCAAAAGACGATCTCATACAAAGTGAGAGTTAATACACAGCGTTTGCTCAGGGGGTGAAGACATTCTTTCCTTCTGAGCAAACTCATGCCGATTACCTGTTCGACGAAGAACACTAACCCACCACTTGGACGCCAACGTGAGGGCATGATTCTTCTTAATCAGCTCCCTCTGGCTAAACCAACAAACCCATGAAACAATTAGTCAACCTCGAGGCGATGCGGAATCGCCTGAGAAATGGTGTTAGTGATGCCACAGCTAAACATCTTTTCACGACTCTCTCGCCATAGGCGCCATCGCTGTTCTCGATAAGAGAGCGCATTTTGAGCAATCGATAAATCCACACGACTTCCGTCGCAATACATCAGATCGTATTCTCGCAGCCATAGGAGCGAGCGTTGCCCTGACCTCAAAAGCCAAACCTCATGACAACCATCGTTACACTCTCTCAGAGTCTCGTTGAACATTCGGTCAAAGACAAAGGGACTCCGGGCTGCCACATCATCATTCTCTATCAAGAGAAGCCCAATCCCTCCTTCTTCGTAATGGCTAACCGACCTCCTCAGCTTATCAACCTTTTTAGCAAAGGCATTCTGATACTTTTTAATCAGCTCCGACGAGCTATAATGATTCTCTGATGAAGCGACGTACTCAAGAGAAGTCTTACCTTCTAGCAGCGGGTCTAAACAAACTGACAACTCGATACTTCCGCACTGGAGCCTCGTAAGCTTGTATGGCTCACAGTTAACTGTGGCATCTTCTACACCTCGTAAGAATGAATTAATACCGCCGATAATGTCGTCAAAGCATCGTTGCAGCTTCTTTCGATCGGCAACCGCCTTCATACTCACAGACACTACCAAACCTTGATGACAGGGAAAGTCCGCCTGGGTCAGAACTGACTCCAACTCCTTAAAACCCTCATCAAGCTCACGCTTCGGAGAAGCACAGAAGTGAAACATATCGAAGGAGGTATGTTCGACATGGACAGCAAGTCGTCCAACTTCATATATAGCGTCAATCCTTTGATTAACAGGCGTGGCGCTATCATCCTCGGGAACCAGCTTTAACTCGAAGGGCAGATTCAAGACGCCTGCGTAGCGCCGCATAAACCGATCCACCACCACTAGATCTCTTCTCCTGTCATTCATTCTCGGCTTGATAGAAACCAGAATTCACAAACCATCCTTCACCGATGACAATTGCTGTTCACCTTTACTCTTACGCTTTCTGCGAACCCAATTTTTCGGTTTCCACAGCTTTCAAACTGTTCGCTGAGATGTAGGTCAATATCAACAATATCAACACCAGCGCCGTGCTTGATTATAAGAGCGTGAAACAAGATGTCCAGCTTGGCAACTCTAGCTGTCGAAGAAATAAATTTATGCTGAAGCCGAGACTGAAGCCTCTTTTGATTTCCTAGTGCGCTTGGGCTTGCTCCCGTTTGATTGACTGTTGGAAGCTGCTTTTATGCGTTCAAGAAGTGCTGATGCTGGTTCATCTTTTGGATCTTGAGGAACCAAAGCCCCCTTGAAGGCTTGAACAAGAATAGATTCAGCAAACCTATCTAAAGCACCTCGACTCTTTCCCACATTTATAATTCCATTCAGTGCGTCCAACCTAGCTTTAGCTGCTTCTATCCGTGGCAAGAGTTCCGCTATCTTCTCTACAATGCGATATTGTTCTTGGATGGGTGGAATCGGGATCTCTAACGTCTTTATCAGATCAGAAGGTACTCGGAGTTGACCAGCCGTTCCGGTCATCTTAGTTTTCGCTACCTTTCTGAACTCTTCACGATGGAGAAAATAAAAGAGATATTCAGCGAGAACAGCCTGGGTTGGACGCAGTACATGTAACTCTGTAGTCCCACAACCCATACCATTCTTAAGACCTGATGCGATTGCCGCTTTTCCATTTTCAAAGCACGGTGTAATTTTTGCGATTAACACGTCACCATCAGCGAAGTGCGTGTAACCTTTTTTTACATCTCCGAATCGTCTTGTGCCATGCTCACCGATTTTTGGCGACGATTCACTAATAAGTGGCATAGGGACGAATGACACGAAAATGTCATCATCCGTATCTTTAGGATGCTTAGGGTTATACTCCGCAACATCTTCGACTGTTACATTGAGCCAGCCATTTGGAAGATTCGCAGCGCTCTCATCGCAATCTGATAGTCCAATAACATTTACCACTGCCTTTAAGTCAGTCATTGCTGCCGTAAGTTGGCCCACAATGTCATTTGCGATTTCAGAGGGTGGTGGTAGAGCCTCGTCGTCTTCGCCTGTTTCATCCTTCAACCAAGTTATATGTAGATTGTAATTTCGCTCTTTGATTCGATCTATCGTGAATTTTCTAAACCTACCCTCTTCACCAAGATCTTTACGCTTTGATGATCCATCAGGTGAAGCACCGTAGCATTTTTCAAACTCTTCAAAGTGCGCCAAAGTTAACGGTCTATCTTTCTTAGTAATACCTGGAATATTTGCTCGACAGTCATATATCCAGACGTTCTCTGTCTTCTTTCCTTTCTGTAAAAAGACCACATTTGCCTTCACGCCTTGTGAATAGGGGGTGAAGGTTCCTCTTGGAAGTCGCAGGATCGTGTGCACGTCGCAATCTTCCATTACGATTTTAAAGACCTCGCCTGCTTTATCCTCAAAGAGACAGTTATCGGGGAGAACGATTGCAGCACGACCACCCGGTTTAAGAATGGAAATTATATGCTGAATAAAGTTAAGCTGCTTACTACTCGTCTCGACGGTGAAATCTTGTCGCTCTGGAACCTGACTCGCTCCTTTAGTGCCGAATGGTGGGTTTGAAAGAATGACATCGTATCTTTCACCACGATCAGGTTCGTAGATGCTGTCTCCGAGGTAGATTGTGGGTTCGATACCGTGAAGGTAGAGGTTCATCAGGGTAAGTCTTCGAGGTCGAGCTACCAACTCCTGACCAAAGTAAGTCTTGGTCCGAATGCGCTTTGCGACATCACGATCAAAGGCACCTCTAAACTTCTCATTCAGCCACTCATAGGCACAGATCAAGAAACCGCCAGTTCCACAGGCAGGGTCGCAGATGGTAAGGTCTCTTGATGTCGTTGGGTCTGGTTTTAAGACATTAACGATTGATTGAATAAGAGGTCTCGGAGTGAAATATTGACCTGCCCCCTTCTTTCCCTCACTTGCAGCTTTCTCAAGCAATCCCTCAAAGGCTGCACCTTTTACGTCTACATCCATAGCAGCCCAATCTTCCTCATCGATAAGATTCACGAGCTTCTTGAGATTTACAGGATTATTGAACCGAGGCATCGCCTGACTAAAAATCTCACCCAAGAGACCCTTGGCTTCTCGTAGTGTGCGCAAGATCTCCCCGTAATGATCAACAAGGTCTGTTCCAGAAAGAACCTTGAGACTGCTCCAATCGCATACCCTCGTCTCTGCCGTCTTCTGAACCTTGTATGAAGGGATCTCAACACCCTTCTCATCAGCCATCTTGAGGAAAAGCAGGTACGTTAGCTGCTCGATATAGTCCCCATAATCAACGCCGTCGTGTCGGAGTGTATGACAAAAGCCCCATAATTTATTTACTACATCAGCCATCGAGAACTCCTGACACTATGCTGCTAACTTAAAATTTATCTCTTCAATCAGTGAAGAGAGCTGAACTCCGAAAACTTTTTGAGCCTTCCGAAGACCTCCGTGGTCTGCGAGAACGGGGATCTCGTTAAAATCCTCCTCCGAGAGCGAGAGGTTTCTGACAAGGTGCTCTTCAATGTATTGAAGCCACTTGTTTTGGTCATCAGTAAATTTTCCGTTGAAGATAGCACTCTCAGAGCGCAAAGTCGCCATTACCGACCTTACCCTCTCCTCCGCCGTTAGAAGGGGTCTGTCCTCTTCCGCCCCCTTCTTCACGATTGAAATAATATCGGCGAGAGCTTTGTGATTAACGATCTCATGCGCCTTCTGAAGCTCGGGCTCGGGGAAGCCTCCAAGAGTGAGCTTATCACGTAACTCGGATAGCGCCTTCACGCTCCACTTCTTTGGTCTCTCAAGAACAATCTGCAACGCTTCTATCTCGTTCTTAGTCTCAACCACAAACCTTTTGAATGCGACTAGGTAATCCTCAGGCTTCAGGGTCTTATCGCCTACCTTGAAGAGCTTGCGTGAGGTAACCGTGTCTTCAACACCAGGCGCTACGATAAAGGTTCTTATTGCACGTTTGTATGAAGTCAGTTCCTCTTGGAACCCTGGGTCTCTGAGGACCCGCATAGTTCCCGTAAAATCATCTTTCAGTCGCCGTTGAAGCTCAGAGGCAAACGCCCCAATATCACCATTTGGAATGAACTTAGAGAACTGCTGATATGCATCCCCTGACATATCACGCTCAATGCGACGCAATCGCTTTACCAGCACCTTGCTAAAATACTCTCGATCCACATTCTGGTAGATGTTTTCAATGACCTGGTTAGTCTCTACGCTCTGAACCTCTGGTCGTGGAATCTCAAAGTCTGTGACATCTCGAAAGTAATCAATCAAAGAACCGTCAAAACAATCGAATATAGTAAAATGAGTTTTCGACGGCGTGAGGTCATTACAGAGCCTAGTTCCCCGACCAAGCATTTGCACCCATAAAATACGGGACTTCACAGGCCGCATGAAGACAATGAACTCTAAAGATGGAATATCAACGCCAGTGGTGAGCATATCTACTGTCACAACCACTTTCGGATTGGGTCGATTCCGAAATTCCCTAATGCGTTTCAGAGGTCGATCCACGTTGGCGTTCCCGGTGATCTTCTTTACAAAATCATCGCCTTGATTAAAGACCTTTCTGGATATACGAACTAACTGATCGGCATGGGAGGTGTGCTGAAGATCGTTTGCTGCGAAGATTAGAATCTTAGGAAAGCGCCCAAATTTCTCGTTATGCTCGTGGGCGTATTTGGCAACTTCTTTGATAATTTTTTCGTTGCTATCGGGTGCGGTGATATCACGCTCTATTTTAGAGGCATCAAACTCACGCTCATCTTCAAGAAGATGATACTGCTTTGTCCCCTTACCCGTATCAACAAACTCGACCTCTTCACCCTCTTTTAAAAAGACACCGTTCATCCGCACCCCTGAAGAGATTGCAACGGCTTCGTAATCAACAAGGTATCCATCTGCGATAGCTTGCTCGGTGGAGTACTCGTAAACGACCTCTTCAAAGAGTGAAAGGGTATGCTTCGCTGGTGTTGCAGTAAGACCTATCTTCACCGCATCAAAATGATTGAGTACCTTCCTCCAGATCCCCTCCTCTTGAGCCGTGTAGCCACGGTGACACTCGTCAGCGATGATTACATCAAAGGCATGAATAGGGATGTCTAACTTATCAACATCATCTTCATAGTCTGGGTCTGATGCACCTTGAGAAAATGCCCCCTCACGACCAAAGAGATTTATAGCCATTCGCTGGATGGTCGATACATACACGAAGGTATGTTTAGCCTGAGGCTGTGTTAAATACTCCTCTGGTAACACTTGCGGATCAAATGCCGCTTTCTTGCCGTCCTCTTCGTCCTCTAGGTCCTCACGCCGAAATCGCTGAGAATAGATCTCATATTCCTGATTAAACTTGTTCCCCCGAGGCGTATCGAAAGTATGAAACGCAAGCGAGCTTTGAGCTGCCAGGGCTCTTCGATCCACCAAAAATAAAATCCGCCTCGCATACTTTGAGGCAAGAAGACGGTAGCAGAGAGAAACCGTCGTAAAGGTCTTCCCTGTACCCGTTGCCATCGCTACCAACATATTTCGTCTACCACCCGAAAGAGAACTCTCGACGGCTGATATTGCGTCACGCTGGTAGGGGCGTAATCTTGGAAACTCGACTGGGTTGCCTACCAGGTCGAGAGCTGCCTGCGTTCTATTCGTGTTCCACATCTCCTCGAGAGCATCAGGAGAATGGAAACGAGATAGCTCACGAGAGAGAAACTTAGGATCACGAAC
>JBIIEK010000157.1:0-6911 GCA_044237895.1 Bdellovibrionota bacterium | reverse complement strand
TTCCAGTGCGGAATCGTCTGCGAGGACATCAGAGTGAACCAGGGAGTGCTTAGACCTAATTATTTCGAAGCGCCCTGTCACACTGATGTACACCACCTCGGACGATTAAGGAGAAACCATGATTAGATCACGCCTCTGTCTCACATTACTCGCGGCACTTCCAGTTTTTACCCCCCTCACCAATGGCCAGGCGGAGGAGATCAAAATCGATCGTTCCTCCCGAGCCTTTAGAGAGGCTCAAAAAACCCTTAACGAATCTACAGCGGTCTATAAAGAGATCTCTGAGGGAAAGATGGGGAAGGTCCCACCAGCTATTCTTGAGAAATCAAAATGCGTAGCTATCTTTCCGGACACGGTAACGATCTCCGCAGGACTTGGAGGCACTCACGGCGACGGCATCGCTTTCTGTAAAACAGCCGCGGGGACGTGGGAGAATCCGATGTTCCTAAATCTTGTGGGAGGAAGCCTCGGTCTTCAAGCGGGAGTAAAGTCAGCGGACATCGTCCTCTATATTACGGGCGAGAAAGCTGCTGAAGCGCTCCACAAAGGAAACTTCGCGGTCGGCGGAGAACTAAGCGCTGTAGCAGGCACCTTCGACAAGAGCGTAGCTGCTCCTCAGGTCGAGGTTGTCGCATATCATCGGACCGAAGGACTGTTCCTCGGCGCGAGCATTGATGGCGTAAACATTTCGCGTGACGATAGTGATGAGCGAGCTTTCTATGGAACTCGCGAAGCCACCCTTACCTCGAAGATGCCAAGCGACATCGAGAAGGATGTAAACGAGCTTCGAAACGCGCTCCCGACCCACGTTGGATAGTCAAGCGATCGTAGATAGGAGTAGCGCACGCAAGGAGAATCCCATGAGCATTATATGGACGGTAGTCATAGGCTTTCTCGTGGGTCTTCTTGCGCGCGCGCTCGTGCCTGGCAAAGACGATGCCGGCTTTCTGCTGACAACGGCTTTAGGCATCTCTGGCGCTCTTGTAGGAACCGCTGTCGCTCGCCTAACCGGGCTCTATAATCCTACCTTCACCACAACAGTGGCTCTCTCCCTTTTCGGCGCCAGCCTACTCCTGCTCGCTTACAAGAAGATCTTTGTGCCTCTCACCCACTCATAATTAATTCGAGAGTTTCGCTTTCAGCTCAGCAACTACCGCCGGGGGCAATCCCTGACGTTCCCCTATCTCAGCCGCTACAGCTCCAAGCGCCGCATAGAGCATCGCCATCTGCGAGGACGCGCCCTGGACAGATCGGTACTGATCTTCCACTAACGAAACTTGACCACGAGAGATCGGTCCGGTGAGAGCGCGTGTCACACCTAACGTGGAGACGTTTTCAGCTGCGCTAAGCACCAAGGGCCCCAGGAATTCCCGATACGTCTCCTCGGCGATCCCAGCGCGCGCGTAGATGCGCTCCGCGCATTCAACGAGAGCTACGAGGTAATTACTTGCAAAGACATGCCCGGAATGGACCAGCAACTTCGCCTCAGTCCGTATCGAAAACACGCGCCCGCCGATAGCTTCAAAAAGATTCCTAAGAACAACCATTGCGGCGTCATCACCTTCACTGGCGCAGTGGGTACCGGAAAACCGCTCTGAGGCCTGAAGAGGATCGGCGAAACTCCGTATAGGATGAACACTCGCTATCGAGGCCCCTTTTGCTCGCACAGGTGAAAGAACGGTCGACGAGAGCGCCCCGCTGCAATGAAAAATCACATCCTCATCGCGCACGTCCGCGCAATCTCGAATGAAACACGCCAGGCGCTCTATTTCGCTGTCAGGGCTCGCCACCATCCAAAGCTTCGATTGAGGGAGCTCTGAGATGGACTGAAACGGCTCTCCGCCTCCAACAAGATCAGCGGCTCGTCGAGAAGATTCGATGGTTCTATTACAGATACGGAGGTGTTGTATCGCTCCCGTCGCGAGAAATAGTCGCCCCAGAGCCTGCCCTAGCTTTCCGCATCCGATGATATTGAGTGTTTGATGCTCCACAGGAGAACTTTACCGAAAACAGACGAAGAACATCAAGTTTACGGCGAGCGGAAAGAGAGCCGCGACGAGGAGCATCGCCTGGGCTATACCTCCATCAAAGTACCGAGACAGCAACGCATTACCCGCCGGATTTGGGGCGTTCGCGACAATCGTGACTCCTCCCGCCGATACTGCTCCCGCAATAACGAGATATTTGGAATCATCTGAGAAATACGGGACCAAAGACGCCAGATAGGTGATGGCCGCATTATCATTGAACGCAGAGAGCGCAATAGAGGTCATCAGGAGGGAAGCGTCACCAAGACGCTCCAACATCGGCTCAATCCACCAGCTCTGGAATGAGCCATGAATGACCAGCCCCGCCAGAAAGAAACCTACGAGAAGAGGCATACGCAATGAAACGGCCCGCTGAAAATGACGAGTAGCATCAACGAATGCAAGAAAGAAGAGGAATCCTCCGATAACCAAACGCGAACTCTGCGCGTTCAGCACGGTCCAGGCAAGAAAAGTGATATTTCCCATAATCACCGCGAAGGGCGCGGCCTTTTCCGAGACCGGATTTGCCGCCTCGAGGGGAGAAACTCGCCGAGAGATCGTTTGGAATTCACGACGGAACAGATAGAAGTAGGCCGCCGTTGAGAAACAAACCGCGCCCAAAGCCTTCCATCCAAACGTTGTAAACATAAAATGAGAATCCCATCCCCATCGGGACGAGACCATAACAACCGGAGGGGCCGCAAAGTGGGTCATTAATCCTCCCACTGAGATATTCGAAAAAAGAAGGCCGACGGTAGCATACGCGAGGCGCGATGATGGTTTGTATTTGTAGAAGTGCTGCCCGAGCAAGAGCGCGCAGATCGTCATGGCCGCCGGTTCTGTGATGAAAGAACCCAAGATGGGCCCAACAATAAGGATCGTAGCCCACCAAGCCGCCGGTGAACCACCAAGAGCTCGCGCGCCAGATGCAAGCGTTCTCTCCGCAAGATACAAAATCGGTTGAGTACCAGCGATCGCCATCACTACAACAACGAATACAGCCTCAGTAAAGTGAATCGAAGACTCCAGATACGCCTTCGTTTCACTCCATCCTTTTGCAAGACTTAAAGCACCAATCAAAGGGATCGCCCACAATCCAAAAACTGCCTCTATCTCTCCCAGGTAATGGAGAAGCACCGTCAAGAAATTCAGAGGCGCCTCCCTCCCCGAATCGTACTCCTGACTCCCAAGCCACGCTAAATGCTCGCGCTCCTCTCTCGCCTTCGCCCACCGAAGAAAAAGGGGCGCACAAAATGTGTGGAACACGGCAAGTATGAAAATGATCGTGGCAAATAGATTGAGGGGCTCTACCGATACCCGATGAACCAACACCTCAGAGAGAGTGCTCGCATCAGAGTCCATGTAGGACGAGAGCTTGGGGGGAAACGATGGCGTAACGGTTTCGGAACCGACCGCAAACAAACGACGCCCAGCCTCGCAGAAGATGGTTGCTATAGAGGTTGGGTCAAAGGGCATAGGACGAGGATAAACTGCTGAGATCCCCCTGCATAGTTGTTTGTGCGCGATAGCTCTACGAGAGCCTCCTACCAGGCTTCGCACGGCGTCGAACGCTCCTCTCTCCGTATCCTACCAGTCGACACATTGTGGGCATTATTGTGCCCAGTAGAGGGCAAAAATATCAAAAAGGCTTAGGAGAGCCTCTCACCCCTCTTTGGGCGACTTCGCCGTCAGCGAGTTCTTTTAAAGCCGCTGCAAGGGCAAAGTCGGCAACAACCCGTTGCAACGCACAACATATATCCGAGGGATCGTTAAAAGATGTGCTCCCCCGCCTCTAGGTTGCGGATATCAGAGGGGATCGTTTTCGCGTGCGCGTCTTCGGTAGACACTGACACGCGACCAACCACCTTAACCGGATGAGAGAAGGTGACATCGCCCTTAATCGAAAGGGTCTCTGCATCAACCAGTGATGGAATTACTTTCATCCGGGCCTCAAAATCTTTGAGCAACCCGTAAAAGCTAGGATCGAGGGAAACGAGCGGTAGTCCCGGTGTCTTGCGCGCCGGATTAACCGTCATCGTATAGTCCTCATTGAGAGTATAGGCATCTGAGCGCACCACGAGGAGGTCGTTATTCGATTTCACGGGCGCGAATCGAGTACGAGGGACCTGAATCGCGATACTTCCCTCAAACACCTCGATCGCAGCACCCATCGCGGTCTCGATCTGAATAACTTTTCTACTTGATTTATCTCGAGGATTGACCGTCTTTCGATTACTGATAAGCGGCAGTGGAATCGCGCCATCGTGATCACGGGCCACCTGCACCACCGCCGCTAGATCGAGCCAGATGTTGTTCGTGTTGAAATGTTTGTACAGGGCCACATCTTGAAACTCAGGAATTATCTCCCCCGCTGATGTAGTTGGAGCCTGACTACTCTCGCGCAACAAGAGCCGCCCGGTAGACTTACGAACAGCGAGATGCCCACCCTTTGCGTCAGCTTTTGTTCTCGCCGCGGTCTCCATAAGAAAAGGAGACCCAGAAAGCGCAAAATAACCAAGGATCGCAGGGTCAACCGTCGCGCCCAAGTTGTCTGCGTTTGCCACGAACAGATATCGCTTTCCGATCGACAAGAGGTGTTCCGCTAACCCGGTAGCGAGCAACGCTGCATAAATGTCGCCATGCCCAGGGGGATTCCAATTTAACTCCTCCTGAGCTTCCTCAGCCGGAAGGAAGGTATCCGCATACAATTTTGGGTGACGGTGTTGCAAGAAGGACACCGGAAGTTTAAGCGCGTTAAGATCGCCATACGACGTCATCGCCTCTCTCACATCAGCATCTGTAGAGAAACTAGTCATGTGGATGAGCGGAATCGAGACACCACTCGCTCGCCCCAGTTCGCGCAGTTGCAGTGCAAGGATATCGTTAAAGGTATACTCTCGCTTAACGGCCAGCAGAGATTTCGCTCGCTCTAGACCCATCGTAGTCCCAAGACCTCCGTTGAGGCGAACCACAACGAGCTTATCGAGAATCCTCTTCCCCTCTCGCGCAGGCTCTCCGAGAGCATGAAGATTCTCGAGGGTTTCAAGCTCGGCTACAGGAGCTATCTCGGCCTCTGAAATTACGCCTGTGTGCCCCTGGAGCACACTCTTAAAGAGGCGCTCAAAATTGGTCACCACCGGAGCGGGGAGCCCGTCATCTCTCATTTTTTGGGCAGCTTTAGCCAAACCATTGTGACTGTGTGCCAACACGCGTATCTCCAAAGAAAAACTCGGCTCGATAGGGGCTATAGGGCCCCTCCTTCATAATGCTAAAAATTACCGGTTTGCGCACTACCCAGCTTAGCAAATTCGCGCCACACCGACTCGATACAGGGAAGAGTCCTCACAGACCAACTCAAACCCGCCGCTCTGAGCCGGGAGAAGCGCAGCGTCGCCATCAAAAAGCTCTACGAAACGACCCGTCGCGAGGCTACGAACCACGCTCTTGCGCCCTAGACTCATAACCACCCGGGCGCCGCGCTCCGTGGTTAGACGGTACGTTCCAGATCCCTGCGCTACATATCCAACCTCGAACTCCTCCGCGGGGGTAGCAAACACCAAGAATCCCTCGTCGTCACAAGTGGGAACGATGGGGGCCGGCACTATCGAGGAGTACGTGATCATCTCCAATAGTGTCGCGACATCTTTGACCTTCGGCGTCAGTCCAGCCCTCAGTACATTGTCAGAGCACGCCATACACTCAACAAGGTCCCCATCCAAATAGGCATGGAGGAGATTGGCCGGGATAAAGATCCCCTGACCGGGTTGCACCGACACCAGGTTCATCAAAAAGAGAGCAAGAAGTCCCTCATCGGCATCGCCATACTGAATGTGCAGGCGTGAGAAAACCTCAGCTTCTGGGCATCGAGTCCCCTCACTCTTAATGCGGCTCGCTAGTGCAGTTACCATCTCCTGCGTCTTAGCCCGCCCTAAAGCGAAGAGCCGAGAGAATGCCAAACGGAAGACATCTGCACTATTATCGAGTGGACACTGCTCAACTATCGCCCTCAGCTCCGGGAAGAGATCGAGCATAACGCGCAGATGCGCGAGCTCCTTAAATCCGTAGAGCAGCGTGACTGGAGTAAGTGGCAATCCGATCTCGGGCTTGTGTCGGGAATCGGGATAGGTTGTAGGATCCTGCGCGTGAAGACGTCTCGCCAACTCACGATCAGGATGAGCCTGAATTGAGAGGCCGTGCTCGGGGTTAATCGAGAGCACCTTAATCAGGAAGGGAAGCTCATTGTGATACCGTTGCGCGACGACATCTCCAAGAACCTGCGGAGCGTAGTCACGAAAAAACGTATCAAGCCGCGCAACCGAACCATCATCAAGAAAAATATTTGCGGGCATCGACCCATGGGCACCGAGCCAGTATTCCGCAAGGCGAGCATTTTCGTCCGTCGACGAGACTATAGAGGCGATGCGCGACGACCGTCCGATCTTTCCCCACGAAGAGATCTTTGCACCTCCTTTGAGTCGGGATGGAGCTGAAAAGTTATCTAAGATTGGCTTTGAATCCATGTACCTATACCATCATCAGGCACACGTCTCGCCTGCGCCACTAGGCTATCGAGAAACGCCTTTGGGGACAAGGTAAACACATCACCAGGAGACGCGCCCCAGAGGAATCCCGAGCCGCTCGATGGTGCGTTGAAGACGAGGTACCTGCTCACGGAGCACCCCTATAATCCTCTCTTGAAGCGAAGCCGAGACCCCGCCCTGCTCCTCTTTTATAGAAAAGTCACCATCGGGGACAACAAGACTGATTGTCGACATGGGCTCCGTCTGGCCACCGGCATCGTTCGGAATAAAACGAACGAGAAAGCCAGGGCTCCTTTCTCGCTCTCCCCGACCATAATATTCGTCAGTGCCTCGCTCCCACCTC
>JBIIEK010000027.1:0-23792 GCA_044237895.1 Bdellovibrionota bacterium | reverse complement strand
AGAAGAAAAGAGTAACGACGACGCTGATGACGGTAAAGTTCATGTGAGTCAGGCTCCTCAGTTTTTAATTTTTATTAATGGGTTTTACAATGACCGTGGCGTTATCAAGAATTCGCAAAACTTCAACATGCGTGTTGGACTCGATGACAACGTTATCACTCGAGATCGCATCAATCTCATGCGTAAGACTTGAAATCGCGATTTGAATCTGTCCTTTCCCATCGACGGGTATACGCGCATACACGACGGCAACCTTACCCAGCGCCTGGCTGATATCGAATACAGATCCACTGCTAGCCAACCTCTTCGCCGACTGGAAGAGCTTGGCCGTAAGATACATGGTGATAAAGCCGGCACTCAGGGCACAGAGAAGTGTCAGCAACGGATCGAGATGAATCTGCTCGTAACATGTGAGCCCAATCCAGCCAAACATCATAACGAATCCCGTCAGTGAGGTCAGAGAGATCAACTGAAATGCTGCTTCCGGGCTGCCGATCCCCTCATGCGTAGTGTGGTGCGACACAATATCGAGGTCTGTGTCGACGCCACTTACCATGCTCATCACGGTATTTAACAGAAAAAATCCTGTGCCAAAGAGTGCACAGAACCAGAAGGTCATTTGATAGCCATTCAGGTTTTCAAACATTAGAGTTCCACAGAAAAAAGTGTTCAACTTCACTTCTCGGACAATGGACACGGAAGCTTAAGGTGTAGTTAGGACGGTAGAAATTTATAACGAGGGTTGTTTTGGCAGCATGCCGCATACTCGAGTATAACCTCCCGACCTCAGAGCCTCGTCCGGGAGTGCCGCCTCCATGAAACATAGTTGGTAGGTAGCCCCCAAATGGCCCCTTGCCATCCATAACTAAAGAAAGAGAAGTACTTTGAAAGAGGCATTCTTTTAGGGGCACGAGCGCCGGTGCTTTGGCAACAACTTAGTGCGTATCCCGCTGATTCAAAGGGGCTTACGGCAATCCTAAACTCTCCTTGTGGTCTCAACTCGCCGGGTGGTATCCTTCGAGGTATCGATTATGGAAGAGGGTAAAGGCCACGCAATTCTTGATGCTCAGACCGTTGAGCAGTGCATAATTGAGCAGAATTGGAGCGCCTACAGCGCTCAGGACCACCACACCTGGGGAACGCTCTTCAATAGACAACTTGAGACTCTACGAGGAAAGATTTGCGAAGAGTACCTTGAGGGCTTGAAGATCCTCCACCTCACTCCCGATCACGTTCCAAACTACGAAAAGATGAACACATACCTTCGCGCCGCGACCGGATGGGAGGTCTTGCCGGTTCCCGGACTAATCGCGTCCCGCCCCTTTTTTCAGATGCTCGCCAATCGCCAGTTTCCGGCGGGGACCTTCATACGGACTCCTGAGCAGCTGGACTACCTAGAGGAGCCCGATATCTTCCACGATGTTTTTGGGCACATACCCCTCTTAAGCAACCCCGACTACGCAAACTATATGCAGGAGTACGGAAGAGGTGGGCTCGCGTCGATGGACCACAAAGGTGTTAAGTTTTTAGCGCGCCTTAACTGGTACACGATTGAATTCGGTCTCATGCGTAGTGGTAACGACTTCAAGGTGTACGGAGCAGGGATTTTGTCCTCATACGGCGAAGCGAAGTACGTGATGAGTGACCCCTCGCCGCACGTAGTGCGGTTTAATCTCGAGAGGGTGTTAAGGACCGGCTATTATATCGATGACTTTCAGGCGACCTACTTTGCGATCGACAGCTTCGCATCGCTCTTCAAGGAGTGCGTGGAACGCCCGTTCATTCCGCTCTATGACGAGTACCGCCAGAAGCCCAAACTATCTCCGTTTGATCTGATCGAGAGCGACACGATCCTACGAAGAGGAACGGGCGAGTACTGGAGAGAGTTTCCAAAGACTAAGACCAAGCTAAAATAGTGGAGGGCGTGTGTCCAGATTAGTTGATAGACGGTGTTCCGCGTGCGCGCCCGGAACTCCTGCCTTACGTGACGAGCAACGCGAGGTGCTCGGTAAGGAGGTGCCCGCCTGGAGCGTCGTGGACGGCACGCGCATTAGACGTGAATATCGGTTTAAAACGTACCTGGATGGCGCCCGCTGGGTGCCCCTAGTGGGGGAGATAGCGGATAGCGAGGATCACCACCCCGATCTCCATCTCTTCTTCAAGAAGGTGGTGATCGAGTTGTGGACTCACACCGTAAATGGCCTAAGCGAGAACGACTACATCGTGGCTGCTAAATTCGACCAAGCCTATGAGGTGTATCCGGGGAAGAGATAGCATAGGGCGCCGGGGTCTTCATCTGTAGGGGGGCTACTTCATCTTTCATCTGTAGGGGGGCTACTTCATCTGTAGGGGGGCTACTTTCATCTGTAGGGGGGCTACTTTTCATCTGTAGGGGGGCTACTTCCCCCGCCTCTATCAGCAACTGCCCCTTCGTTTCCCCGAATAGTACATCATGGAAAGGAGGATGAAATACCACCCTCACGGGAGCGTGTTGTTTTGCACGTTTAGCCTCGAGGAGGGATTGCTGCTGTTAGCTAATCCGTTGTGTCAGGCGATCGTGAAGAGCTGCCTAGCTGCAGCATGCGCACTCTATCCGGTTCGAATCTGCCACATGATTGTAGAGGCTACCCATATCCATGTCGTTTTAGTGGTCATAGACCCCGACCACGTCGATGCATTCTTTCGGCATTTCAAAACCGAGTCAGCTCACATGATTAACGGACTCCTGGGAAGAGATAAACGGACACTGTGGTGTGAGGGATACGATAGTCCGATCGTTCTCACCCCTGCGAGAGCTTTACTAGCAATCGCGTATCTCTATTCGAATCCAGCCAAGGATAACCTGGAGACTTCAATCGATAGGTACCCTGGGTTCTCGTCATGGAAGATGTTTCAATCAGGCAAGCTGACCCGCCACTGGAAGAGGCTGAGGCGACCTCAGTTTACCGCTATCACGCGAGATGCCAATAACTTACGAGGATACACAAAGCTCGCTGAAGAGATCGTAGCTGCCTCAGATGAACAGCAGACATTTACCCTTGAGCCGAACGCGTGGATGGAAGCCTTTGGCTATCACTCACCGCAAGAGCAACGGAAACTTAACGAGCGCTTGGTTGCACATATCAGATTGCTCGAGCAGCGCGCTGAACGGAAGAGAGCGCAGGAGAAGAAGCGCGTGCTCGGAAGAGAGCGCCTGATTGCGCAGGTGTTTGATACTACCTACCGCCCCAGACGAAAGGGGCGTCGAATGTGGTGCCTCTCAGAGAAGCGAAGTGTGCGTGTCGAGTTTATAAGATTTTTCAAGGCGCTCATGCAGAAGGCAAGAGCGGTTCGGGAGCGTTGGAAGCTAGGGGATGTTTCGGTTCCGTATCCCCCTGGGTTGTATCCACCTTCTATGCCGAAGCTTGCTAACGTGCTTGCACGCTAGCCTTTCTTTCTACCAGATTTTTGCGATCTCCGGTTCGCAGGGGATTCGTGTATTTAAAGACCCATTTCAAGAGCTAGTATTGGTCATGAGCACCTTGTCGCCGCATGGATTTGTAGTCAGTTATCCTACGCGACCTTTACCCCGATTCGCCGGTAGCCCCGGTAGAGGCGCGGGGCGGGCCGAGGCGGGCCCGGTGATCACTCCCCGAGCAGCTTTTTCAGAACCTCCCGAATCGCCTCTCTTCGGTCGTTAATCGCAGCCGCAAGTGCCGCCGGTAGTGGTCCACCCTTCTTCCATCGGTCAAGCTCACTATCCGGCCTTAATCCCTGTCGCACGAGATCCTCCGGGATCGGGGAGATCCCAAGAAGCGCGCAGGAGATCTGAGTGATATTAATAGAGCCAGAATTGCCCCTCTCCTTAAGACGGAGTGAATCGTGAGCGTCGACCCTATCTGATTGTCTCAGTAGAGTAGGCACCGCCTTCCCCGCCGCTACCGTCATAACGCCCGTTTTGGTGGCGAAGTTCATCCCCCTCCTCCGCGCCTCGGCGTCCGTCATCACCCGAGAGCCCTCGTGGCGAAGAACCACGAGACTTGGGCACTCCCGCAATCCGCGACTCGCTTGAATCGCTGCAGTTTGAGCCCGTGTAACGACTATCGCCATGGAGTGCTCCGGGGTCAGCTCTCGGTCCTTCCAAGCGGATATCTGCAAGGCGGTGGCTCGCACCAATTTTAAGTGGGTTTTTATGTTCTGAACGAGTGCTGGATCTGGCCTCTCCTGCCCCCCTATTCCAGTCACACCTCGCTCTCGATCTGCCAGTAGAGCTTCCGCCTGACCATCTGTAATTCTCGTAAGCTTCTCCGCCACAACTAATGAAACGGTCGGCTCTCCTACACCCCGGGAGTTAACAGCATCGCGAATTCCGAGGCATATTTGTTTCTCCCCCTCCTTGAGCGACACCGCTCCTTGAAGCGGAAGCGGATGAATAACTTTGAGGTCGGTCGACCAACCTCTCTTTGCGGGTAACGCTTGAGCCGCCACAGCATCCTCAAGCAATTTCGTTTTAGGAGAATCAACCATCAAAAACGGAACGTGCCGCCAGTCACCGATTATCGACAACGCGCTTAAATCAGAACCTTCTGAGCGAGGCTCGGTCGGTGGAGATCCGTGGGGTGTGCGCTTATGGTTTTGCGAATTCGAAGGATTAGACATGGCGAAGTATTCCGTTATTTGCGCTAGGACGGAACGGTATCACGAGACGAGATAAATCAAAGGACCGGACAGAACAAGCGGTGGCGCTATGAGATCGTATCAGTCAGCTTGGGATTCAAAAAAGAGAGGTCCCATACAACAACAAGGCGATCGGCTACCGACGCATCCGAAAAGCGGCAGATTGACCGTCCTAGAGAGTTTCCCCTAGCCCTTGAACCTCACCCATGAGCTGAGTCCCGACCAGACCGCCATCCCGTCCATAGAGACGTCGCACCTCATAAGCACCCTGATATTCGAAAGTTTTCAATATGCATTCAGCAAACATTACCTCTGTTGAGAACCAAACACGATCCCCTTTCCTGCAGGACGACAGCACCCATACGCGACCACAAAAAACTTCTTGATATGCAGATCTGTTGTGCTACGGTCCGATCGTCAACTTGCGGAGGGAGTATGAAAAGATACCTCAATGTCGTTGCAGGAGTTTTTCTCACTTTAACCTACCTCGCCGATGCAGCAGACGCGGCCTCCGATTCATGCGCCGTTGAAGAGCGCGATCTCGCTCGAGCAGAGAGAGCGTCTGTATCGGCGGAAACTCGATTATCACAATCGGAGGATCGACTCGCTCGACTCCAAGATCAGATCGCCTTTCGTCAATTGAGCTATCAGACACAAATAACTCAAGCCGAGGCGAACGCATCCGTGATATCCGCTACCTCAGGCGGGGTAGCGACGCAGTGTGTGATCAGAGCTCTCTTTGGATACCGATTCGGTTCTTGCGCCTCTCGCTCAATAGCCTCGCGCATCGGTTCGCAAGCTCGAGCGCGTGCTATGGTGAACACCGCAATCACCCGCTCAAACGCTTACAATACGTACGCTCAGGGTGCCCTCTACCGCGAGGGATTGCGGGTAACAAAGGCCCAAGACGAGTACTCCTCTAAAACGGCTCTGTATCAGGTCGCGCAGCAAGCATACGAACAATGTCGGGCGACCCCGAAATCTTAAAAAGCACTCACCGGTATTGCTACTGCCCGTTTTTTACTAGAGACGTGCGAAAGCCTCACCTCTTTAGAAACGCTCCCAAAGGCTGAGTATAATCTCACCCATAATGAGGCCTATAATAATGAATTCCAAGGTCTCAGACCTTCGCTGCGACGCCCGATCCGAGAGCTTTTGATAAATACTATCTAAGGTGTCCAGCTTCCTTCGAATACTGGAGTTCCAATCTGGCAAGTGAAATTTTCCGGACGCAAGGGAGTACACTCGAGCGAGATATTGATCGCCCAAGAGTTTCAGCGCGTTTTCAACCGCCTCGTACAAGATCGCTGAATCAACTTGTAGTCGCGCTACTTTTCTCAGATCCGCCTCTCCCTTCTTTCCCGTGGTAAGGACTGCGTAAGCGCTTTCAAGGTAGTGATCGAGCTGCTCATCTAAGAAACGCATCTCAAGCAACTCCACGTTGCAAAAATCAAGAACCGCCACGACATCCTCTACGGCAGTGCCGAAAAAGAGCGCTCCGTTCCAGTCGATCACCGCGAGATCTTCGGTACCATACGACGTGCGAGTACATACAGCATCTCGCACCTCTTCCTCGCCAAGCGTTTCGCTTTCAGCCCGAAGCAATCGAGCAAACTCTCCGGCATAATCATCGACCATCTGCCGAGCCGTAAGATCTCCGTCAAAATCTTCAAAATGATAAAGCGCAAAATCCTCAACCGCTTCACCGAGTCGTGGTCGTTGTATCGCGCTACCCAACTGATCGACGAGTTGCTGCACTCGCTCCCGAGCATCACCCAGCAGCGACGCGTTGTCGTAGAGAACCTCACTTAACTCGATGAGGTGCCCGATCGGACCCGCAATGTCGATCTCATAACTCACCGAACACGCCCCGAAGTCAAAGAGCGTAAGTTCCGCCTGGGGTTTGGTGAAAAATTTACCCACATTCATCTGCACGCCACTCTGCGAGATACGCAGCGGCGGAGGATCGTAATCGAAATACTTAGGCGACTTGCGATTTCTTCGAAAACGGGTCCGCTCGACACCCTCTTTTATGCTTCGTGCCGCCGCGTCAAGGTCGACCGAGAGACCCAACTCAAACGCAAACATGAGGTAGCACCGCCCCTTCCGCAGCACCGGTGCAAGGGGACGGATAACCGAACGAATTCCCGACACATCGCGAGATTCTTTAGTAGTCACAAGCTCTCCTGTTATCTGTATCCTGCCCGAAAAAGCGAACGTTCATAACGGCTCGGCAGGTCCCCCTATTGTACCTTAACCACACCACCTAGACTAATCTCTTTCGCTAAAATGCACCGCTGTTTTGTATTAAAATTAGGTATTTAGCGGATTGACGCCCAAGACATCGTTTTCTAACCTGCTAACTATGCAAATCGGCACTCGACCCGTTTCCAGTGACCCCACCTATAAGGCCAACACTCAAGCCTTTGAAGAACACCTAACGGCGCTTACCAAAGCCAGGGATAGCTCTCGCCCCGAGGCCTCCGACCCGGCGCTGAAGAAGCACATCGACCGTGGAAAGCTTTACGTTCGAGAGCGGATAGCGGCACTCATAGACCCGGGCACCACCTTCCTTGAGATAGCCCAGCTCGCGGGAATGGGGCACTACGATGGCGTCAGGGCTGGTGCCGGGATCGTGACGGGCATCGGCATCGTCGAGGGTAAGGCCTGCATGGTCATCGCAAACGATGCTACCGTAAAAGGGGGAACATACTTTCCCCTTACCGTTAAAAAGCACCTCCGCGCACAAGAGATAGCTCTAGAAAACAAACTCCCGTGCATCTATCTCGTAGATTCAGGCGGCGCATTCCTTCCCCTTCAAGACCAGGTCTTTCCCGATCGTGAGCACTTTGGCCGCCTCTTCTATAACCAAGCTCAGATGAGCGCTCAAAACATACCCCAGATATCCGTCGTGATGGGATCATGCACCGCTGGGGGGGCATACGTTCCAGCGATGAGCGATGAAGCGATTATCGTTCGTAATCAAGGGATGATATTTCTAGGCGGACCACCACTTGTCAAAGCGGCAACCGGACAGGAGGTCACCGCCGAGGAGCTCGGTGGTGGTGACGTTCACTCAAGAATCAGCGGAGTAACAGATCACCTCGCCGAGTCCGATCGTGACGCGCTCCGTATGGCACGTCGTAGCATCGCTTCGCTCGGCAACATCACTCCTCAAAGGCTCTCGCGGGCCACACCCCTCCCCCCCCGTTTTGACGTAAGGGAGATCGCCGGACTTATTCCTAACGATCCGAAGCAATACTTTCCAATTCGAGAGATCCTCGCCCGTATCATAGACGACAGCGAGCTTGATGAGTTTAAGGCAAATTACGGCGAAACGATCATCTGCGGATTTGCAAGAATCGACGGCTACACGGTAGGCGTAATAGCAAACGACGGCATACTCTTCTCCGAGAGCGCGTTGAAAGCCGCTCACTTCATCCAGATCTGCGAACAACGAAAGATCCCCCTCGTGTTTTTCCAAAACATCGTAGGCTTTATGGTCGGAAAAGAGTACGAGCATAAAGGTATCGCAAAAGATGGTGCCAAGATGGTTACCGCCGTTGCCTGCGCGAAGGTGCCGAAATACACCGTTATCGTGGGCAACTCGTACGGCGCCGGAAACTACGCCATGTGCGGACGCGCCTATCAACCAAGACTTCTATGGTCGTGGCCGCAATCGCGTATCGGCGTCATGGGACCAGACCAAGCTGCCGGGGTATTGACGCAAGTAAAGCGCGACAGCGCGGCGAGCCGAGGAGAGAAAGTCGACGAAGCAAGGCTTGAGAAGTACCACACGGAGATAAGAGGGACGTACCAAGAACAAACAACGGCGATATTCGCGACCTCGCGACTTTGGGACGACGGCATCATCACTCCGACAGAGACCAGATCCACTCTAGCTCTGGCCCTCTCCCTTGCCGATATCGAAACACCCGCCGAGCACAGAATCTTCGGCACGTTTCGGATGTAAGGATTATCGATGACACCTCAGCGAAAGATCTCAAGGGTGTGCATCGCGAATCGCGGTGAGATTGCTCGTCGCATCATTCGTACCTGCTCCAAGCTGGGCATCGAGAGCGTCGCGCTCTACACGACGGTCGATGAGTTCGCTCCACACGTTCGAGAGGCGACGACCGCTGAGCCGATAGGAGCTTCAACCGCATACCTCGACGGGCGGGCTATTATAGAAGCAGCCAAACGCGCCAAAGCTGACGCCATCCATCCGGGATATGGATTCCTCTCCGAGAACGCCGACTTTGCCGCAGAGGTAGAGAAGGCAGGCATTACATGGATCGGTCCCTCAGCAACATCGATCCGGAAACTTGGTAGCAAAACCGCTGCCAAAGAGCTCGCCCTAAAAGCGAAGGTGCCCATGTCTCCAACCCTCCTTCTCTCCGGCAGAGATTCAAAGGAACAGGTCGCTCAGATCGTACAGTTCGGCAAGAAGGTCGGCTTTCCCCTTATTATAAAAGCCGCAGCTGGTGGCGGGGGCCGAGGGATGCGATTCATTAACGACGCCCAAGGGATTGCATCTGAGCTAGAGAGCGCTCGCCGGGAATCGAAGAAAGCCTTCGGAAGCGACGAGGTGTTCGTCGAAAAATGCATCACCCCCGCTCGCCATGTAGAGATTCAGATCGCGGCTGACGCGAAAGGGGTCGCAATCGCTCTCGGTTCTCGGGACTGCTCACTTCAACGAAGCAACCAAAAGATAATTGAAGAGGCTCCAGCGCTCCATCTGGCGGCAGGTGTCGAGGCTGAGATGTTCAAAGCGGCGTGCGCTCTCGCCAAGGTCTCGGGATATACCAATTTGGGAACTGTCGAGTTTCTGTATGGTGCCGACGGCGGATTCTACTTTCTTGAGGTAAACACACGCCTCCAGGTTGAACATCCCGTAACTGAAGCCGTCACAGGATTCGATCTCGTGGAGTTGCAGATTCGTCTTGCTCGGGGAGAGTCTCTTGCTGAGTGCGGGATCACCACAACACCGAAACAGAAGGGTCATGCAATAGAGGCACGATGGTGTGCCGAGGAATACACAACCACCTTCGTTACCTCAACCGGAATCGTACTAGACGCCTGGGTTCCCCCAACCACGAAGAGCGGCGCGGCAGTGCGTTTCGATTCGGCAGTTGAGCCCTGCACAGAAGTGACGCATCACTATGACTCACTTATCGGTAAGGTTATCGTGCACGCATCCGACCGGAGCAGCGCGATCTCAGCCCTGGACGAAGCGCTCTCTCAATCGCGAATAAGCGGGGTAAAAACGAACCGCTCACTCCTCCTTCACCTGCTGCGCACCAGCGACTTCGGCTCGCTTACTCACTCCGTCCAAGGGACCGCGGCATTACTCCCTTCCACTGACGACTCAAGCCGGTTTGCGACACGTGCGCACTCGGTAGCAGCAGCTATCCGATGCGCCACCCCGCTATCACCCTGGGCACACAATTCCCCTTGGCTCAAAGAGCACGCAGCCGATGCACCACTTACATTCTCGTGGACAACGAGCGTCGGCCCATCGATTATAACCTCGAGCACAAAACGCACCGATTCCGGCCTCGTGGTCTCTATCAACACATCTCCTCCCACGATCCATACACTATCAATCGTCGGAGAGGTCATCACGCAGGGCACAAAGAGCGCGGCTCTCATCTCTCTCGATGGTGGAACACCCTTCGACGCTATGGTTCTCCGAGACGCCCACGACTATTGGATACACCTCCCCTCGGGTACGGCTGTGCTCCACGAGGAGGCGAGCGCCGGAGGCAAGCGAGACGCTCCCGACCCAGGGAGTAGCAGCATTATCCGCTCTACCATACCAGGTCGCGTTGCTGCTATTTCAGTCACCGAGGGGGTTCGCGTGCAACAGGGAGACGTCATGCTCGTACTCGATTCGATGAAGATGGAGCACCCAATCCGCGCGCCAATTCAGGGCACTATTACATCGCTACCTTGCAAGGTAGACGCGATCGTACAGTCAGGCTCCGTCCTCGTTATCATCGACCCGGAGTGACTCACGTATCGGCGCTGACCTACTTTCACGCGTCATTGCACAGATCGGTTAGCAACATCACCGCATTGAAATCTTTTTGGTGCTTGGAGATCGCCCCTAGGAAACCGAAGAATAGGAACACCAATCCACTTTTTATAGCGAGCTGATCTGCGGCGCCGATTGTTCAGGGAGCTCCCGAGGCGTCTGAAAGAATCTACTTGTGATGACCATACCCGTTTCAATCGAGTTAGCGGGTTGCCTGGTGGAAGCGCATGGCAGATACATCGTTACATCTTAAAAAATCGAGCTTGGCAAAGGGTCATTCGGGATTATCGCCCGACACCTGGCCATTCGCGGGGCGCATCTACCGAATTGGTCAGTAATTTCAAAGATTCCATCCGCGCTCGACGACCCATCTCGCCTTCGGCTAACCAAGGCGGAGCCGCCCCAAAAAAGAAAATAATAACGATTGACCGTGTGATCCTTTTTATCGATGCTCAGATGCGGGAAGTTGCGCACGCCAGCGTTGGATCAGGGGGATAGGATGAAACTAAGCGAATCGTTATATGGCTTGAGATGCGGTGGCCGGACCCGGCGCCAAGATTTTGGCAAGGCGCTTGTGGTGGGAGGAGCGCTCTTCGCCCTCATGGTAACCGCGAGCACTCCAACTCTCGCGCAATCAAAAAACACAAAGACACTCAGCGCCTTTAAAGGGCGCGCGCTCGTAACGGTGCCAAAGACAACCAAGAAGCCTTCAAAGCTCTACTCGAACCTCCTGCTCGCCCAACCAACCGACGCCACCAAGAAGTTCGCTCTCTACATCTCTAGCGACCCCCTGGGCTCAGACGAAGTAAAGATGAAGAAGAAAGAGCTCGGCGATTCTATCCAGACTCGCCTCCAGGGAGACGGGTACACGATCCTCTCCTTCAAGACTCAAGGGCTCACCTACACCGCCAACATAGAGGGATTCACCGAAGTCCCGTGGCAGTCAGTCGGAACCGCTCCGGTTCGAGGCATAGCGAAGTTTACTCGAACAGCGGACAAAAAGCTCATCGGCACCCTCCTTCTCTGCGACCCTCCCGCATGGGAATCCCCTGACGTTAAGGGATACAAAACGGCCGTCCTCAAAACAAAAGTTACTCAGCGAAAATAATTACTCTCGGAATAACCTATGAAAAACACCTCTCGATTCATGATATCCCTTCTCGCGTTCTTCGGTTTTATCGCAACACCGAGTGTCAGCATCGCGGGAGGAGGAGGTAGTGGCTCAAAGTCAAAAGTTAATGTTCGGGTTAAGAATATGACCACGAACACGGCAAACTCGCCGCTCGTGGCCATCGAGACAGTCGCTGTGGGAGATCCGAACAACGATCCAATCGTGTTGAATAGCGAGCCAACCGGCCAAGTGACCGACTCATTCCGAATGGCGAAATTTGAGGTTACGATTGCCGACTACGTTACCTTCCTCAACACTGTAGCGAAGCGTGGAGACGGTGCGAACGCCTCTGTTGTAGCCTCTTTGTATGACTCTCGAATGGCGACAGACTCTAACGTTGCGGGAATCTCCCGCGGTGGCGCTGGCACCGAGAGCTCACCATACGCGTACTCCGCTATCGGGGATCCCAAGAAGCCGATTGCCTACGTTGACTGGTTCAGCGCGGCGCGATTCGCGAATTGGATGCACAACGGGGCTACAGCGAGCGCCGGCATTGAAACGGGCGCGTACAATCTCGCGGGAGGATTCAGCGAGTATGTCTCCCGAGAACCAGGCGCAAAATGGTGGATTCCAAGTCATAATGAGTGGTTCAAGGCGGCCTACTACAAGGGGGGAGGACCATCCGCCGGCTATTGGATGTTTCCAACACGCAGCGATACTGTATGCCAAAACACGCCAAGCACAGGATCGAACCACGCAAACTCTCTCTCGCTTGGGTTGTACGCCATAACTCAGCTTGCGACCCTCGATACCACTCAAAACTACCTTACAACTGTCGGAACATTCGCAAACGCACCAAGCGCGTACGGTACATTTGACCAGGGCGGAAACGTTGAGGAATGGACAGACTCCATGGCTTCCTCTGCCTTCGGGCTTTCGAGATACACTCGAGGTGGCGCGTGGAACACGGGTGGACTGAACGATGACGTTAATCCGATTCCAACCGCGCTTCCGACTGATAGATCGAACAAGAGTGGCTTTCGCCTCGCTCGCTCCGCTACGGACACGGGCGCGTCAACAGCTAGCTCAAGAACATTCAATGTGGCCGTTGGCAATTCAAATCCCACCATGTTTCGAGTTTTATTGCCCGGACAAGTCACACAATTTAAGGTCAACAAAGGCACGTACACCGTCGTAGGCGCTGACCCCGAAGTTGCTAGCATCACTCAATCTGTCCAGCTCAACACCGGGTCTAAAAAGACGATCTACGTTGAGCTTTCCGGGGATGGAACTCAGGTCTCTATTGTAGATACGCCGACCAATAGATTCTAGCACAACGGTGGGACACCAAGATGATCAGGAGTTCTCTGGCAGCCTCCACCCTTGCCGCGGTCGGAATTGTTGCCCCTAGTTTTTGGTGGTTGACTCTCTTTGGTCTATCACTCTTTTTCGGGATCCTCTTCTCAGGCACGCATCGAGCAACTCAAGCGTTTTACCTCGGCGCTATTTTTGGATTGGTTACGGGCTGCGCCGGCACTCTTTGGTTCTGGGACACTCTGCCGCTCTCATTTCTTGGGATACTCGATCCGTCCACGCAACGTGTAGCGATAGCAATGACATGGCTATACGTAGGCGGTAGTCTCGCTCTCTCCGTACCCTTTGGCGCAGTCGCTATCTTCAAAGCTAGGAACACAGCGCTCTTCCCGATTATCGCCGGCCTTATCTGGACAGCTACTGAATACTTTCGGATGTGGGGATTCGCGCTCACGACGTGGGGACCGAAGTCCTTGCTAGGACCTCACTTCTCTTCAGCGGCGATCGGTTACTCTTTAGCTGAAGAGCCTCACCTCCTTCAGCTTGCGGGTCCCTTTGGGCTCGATGGGCTAAACTTCGTGATGGGCTTTACCGCGGGGCTCTTGGTCTCGTTAATCAAAGATGGGGCCACGAGAAGGAGCCAGGTCCGAGCACTATTCCAATGTGTGGTCGTAGCGTGCGTCTTTTGGCTCTATCCACAGCAGCAAGTGATAGCGGACTCTGCGTCAGCCGGCACATCGCTTCGGTTCGCGGTAGTCTCTGGAAACCTTGATACAGTTCGCGATGAATCCACTCACGAGGAGCTCCTCCAGGAGCTCAGCACCGCGGCCGCCGCGGTTCCACCAGTCGATGTAATCTTGCTACCAGAGGAGTTCGGCCTTACCTCTCTATTTTGGAGTACTACAGACTACGAAGATTTTAAGCGGCGGTATGTCGGAGATCGGGAGCTCCTGATCATGAACTCCCGAAACAATCTCTTCCCAGAAGACGAGCGCAATGAGAATCCCGAGGCAAAGAAATTAGTGTACGACTCAACGCGAGCGGGAGAGATAGCTCGATACATCAAGCAGATGTTAATGCCTCTCGGGGAGTACGCGCCCGCCTTCACCGATACGTTCTTCTCGATAATCCCTGACCAACAACTCCATACCTATCTCGGGGATGTCACGATTATCGACCGTGAGCACACAAACCAACTCTCGCTCGGGGAGTATCGAGGGATTCGGATTGGGGGACTCCTGTGCTCCGATCTCTTCTCCCCATATCTGTATCGCTCTCTCGTGAAGGAACATGGCGCGCAGGTGCTCGTGAACCTCGCGAACCATTTCTGGTTTCATGGCTCCCGTATGCTGTACTGGAAGATGGTCCAGATGGCGCGGGTGCACGCTGTGTGGAATAGGCGCTCACTCCTTATCGCGAATAACATCTCACCCTCTCTCATCATCGGCCCCCGCGGTAACACGATCGCTGAATCCACATGGGGAGGGCGCGGAGTGATGTATGTCACCCTGGGATTCTAGCCCTCTGCTGCGATTGCTCCCCCCTACCCCAACGCATAACACGAACAGATTGACGCCCGATCAACGTTGCACTATCCAAGATCGAGCCGCTCGTCTCCGAGCTAATCTGGATCCCCGACCCGCATATACAGCTCTCGTGACCGCAGGCATAGGGCTCTACCTGAAGCCTAACTTGAAGCCCTATCCGCCCTCTTACTGGTACAACCTACTTTATCAAAGCCGCCCAAGCTCTTCAGAGCCGCCACGCAAATCAGAAATAGTTTCAGCCACCTTGTGATATCAACTACTTCTCCTGCTTTTGAAAAGTAGGATGTACCAGGGCGAGGGGACCAGGGGGAGGGAGCAGTATGCCTAAATTTCAAAGGTTTCAAGGTCTAACTTTCGCAAACCTAGGTCAACGACGATAAATTGCCCGTGATCGATACTATCGTTCCACGACTGGGTGATATTTCTTGCTGAAAGCCCTGCCTCTGCAAGCTTACGCTGTACGAATTGACGCACTCGGTTGGTCTCGCTTTTTTCGGACCACGCAAGCGCGAGATCTGGACTCGCCCCGGCTACCTGCACCATAGCCTCAACAAAGTCCGGAATGGCCGCTCGGGCAGCCTTAAGCATCTCGTCCAAGACCTCTTCCTCACACGGGGGATGAACAAAATGCCCAACCACAGCACTTCGATACTCTGGATCAACGATCGCGATCGCCGTGCATGGCCCACAGGCTCCCGAATCCAAGACGTCTTCGCCTCTACCAACCACATACCCGGGCCAATCAACAAGCTTGTGCATAGAGGGTAGCTACTTTAAGCGTCCGCCGTTTGGCGTGATTTGGGCGTGACGTTTGCAGGAGCGCAACCGCCCCCACCCCTACAATGCTACTCCTCTCGGTTTTGCTACTCAACCGGCCCGAACCGCACTTAGGATCTCCCCTATAAATAGCTCCGGTAGCCTCGCGATGAACGCCACCTAAGTGCTCTACTTTCCAATGGGAAAAGGCGAAGGAGAAGCTCCAACACTACAGGAAACGCTCCCCCGAAACCTCTCCCCTTAACCAGATCGTTTACCACTCTCGGGATGACCTACAATTCCAGTGGGAGCCACGGTTCCAGCATCAGTATGGGTGCTTGCCGGATGAGGTGTCGAAGATCTGCGACGAGTACCTAAACTGCGGAGTGTTCGCTCACGGCGCCGCCTGGGTGTACTGCGACGGCTGTAAATACTCGCTTCTCATCGCATTCTCCTGCAAGCAAGGGGTGTGTCTCTCATGCGGAGCTAAGCGAGCCGTGAAGTTTGCCGAGAACATTTACAGTGCGGTTATTAAAGATGTCCCCCCTTGCCACACCGTCTTTATCCTCAAATAGGAACCGACTTCAACGTATCGGGCCCCTTCGGATAGCTGAGCGGCGAACTCTATAAGCGTTCGAGCATCGACGTTATTGAGGGGTCCCGGCACACCGTTTACATACGTGTAGGCTATACCATTGACTACATCGTACCGAAGCTCCGGAGCCATCGCACATACCCAAAAGCATGACTACTTGCGCCCTTGCGCCTCATTGCAGAGGTCAGTCAGCAACATCACAACCACCGCATTGAAATCTTTCTGGTGCTTGAAGGTCGGCCCTAGGAGAGCCTTTATAACCGGGAATATGATCTTTTTTACACCAACGATCACTGGGCCGATAAGCTTGCGGTGCGAGGTCGGTTGCGCCGGACGGACGTCTATCGAATAGATCTGACAGAGGCGGCGAAGGAGCTCCATCCGCTCCGGCGATGTGGCGAATCCGTTCTTGGCCACAGAGTAGGAGATCTTTTGAACGAACATCTGATCGCTCTCAGTGAACGCTCCCTCACGACGAAGCGCCGCTACCTTCTCGGACAGAACACCGGCAAGCTCGCCATTCGCCTCACCGCACACCGTTAACCACTCACTGACAGAAGCCTGGGATTTCGCTGAATTCATGAACAAACCGTATCACATGAAGCGGTGGCGATGAAGCTCTACGAATCTGAGACGGTAGAACTCATCTCTTTTCGTGATATATCCGCTATCTAGCTCTGCCATAGCCGAGAGCAGAACCGCCGCCCCTTGAACGAACCTAGGCCCGGGCCTAAAGAGATTCACGCCATCAGCAAAGACAACGGCCCCCCGCTTTACGGCCGGGATATCCTCCCATTGAGGTACCGCCTGGAGCTCTTTAAATGTCTTAACGCTCTGCTCAACTGTAGCTCCCTCCGGAGCGACCACGATAATGTCGGGGCGAAACGAAAGGATCTCATCCCACGTTGTAGGAGCGTGAGGCTCACCCACCTCGTCACATTGAGGTTTGCCGGAAAAGAGCTTTACAACATCGGGAATCCACAAACCAGCAACGGCGAGGGGCGTAATCGACGAGAGAACGGTAACCTTCTTGTTCTTCATCCGATCGTAGAAATTACTCCCCCAATCCATTAACTGAGCCTTAACGCGGCTGGCTATATCGTACCCCTCCCGAATCCGCCCAAGTGCAGACCCCACTACACCGCACCCTTCCAGCATCTGCTCAAAGGTTGTGATAGTGACAGAACACACCGTAACCTTGCGACCGAGCAACGTTCTGAGCGCCACCTCCGCCGAACGGCTAAAACTCTCAGGATTCTCGTGCACACACGAGGTGAGGATGATGTCCGGTTGCGCACCCTTGAGCGCCTCTACGCTTACCGGCAAGGAGGAGAGCGCTTTGAAAAGGGACTCCACATCGGCATTCGGATACTTTACGTTGGTCGTTGACGTAACAACTGACGGCGAGGGATCGCTACCCTTAACGCTGCACAGGTGAGAGACTCCAACGAGGCTTGCCCCAACTCCCAACGAATTGGCGATATCAGTAAGATAGGGCTGTAGGGAAACTATCCGCATCTCTTGCGATACTCCACATGGAGCCTCTCTAGCCCCGTTAGACCGACCAACAAAACGGTATTCCTATTCTACTCGCCTTCCGGGGGTTGAAGAAACCACTCTTTTTTTGGAGTCCAAGAATGACCGTAAATACCTCTAACCTGTTAGCGTCGTGCGTTATTTGTATTGACGACACCGCAACGGAGGGGTGACTGTAAAGGGTAACGATTTAAGGCACTCTCGCTAACCGGTCATCATGAAAGAGACTTCATCACACGCGCTAGTGGAGCGCCTCACCTCTTCCCGCTGGGCTCTCACCGCCGCTTTTCTAGGCGGAGTCTGCATGGCTCTCGCCTGTTCTCCTCAACGAACAGGGCTGGACGTGCTCCGAAATCAAGGGATGCTGCCCATAAGCTCCGACAATCCGTTCATGGGCGCTAACGTGCTGCTCGGAAAAGAGATGGAACAGAGCATGTACCTCTACAATTTCGTAAAGGATAGAGGAGCACCGCAGGCTATCGAAATTACCGGAGAGGACCCTGAGAGTATGCAGGCTCACTTCTTTTACGCACCCAGCAAAGAGGAGTATATCGCCAAGCCCGCACCGAGACGGTCCGGCGCTAACGATAATCGGTACGAGTGGATCATAATCGGACCCTTTAGCGTCGATCGCGAACATTACCGTGAACTTGAGCAGTATTCTAATTCAGGTGGAGCGTTTGAGATATTCGGCCGAAGAGAGTTCTTCGGAAACAAGCCGGTGAACGTGAGGGATGACACCATGCTCCCTGTGTTTATCCCAACACCGAAGCCAACCAAGGCACCGGTGCATCACAAGAAGCGAGCGGCACAAGTATCAGCATCCCCCGGAGCTACACCTTCGGCGGCACTATCGGGCCCACCAAATTTCGACCAACAGGCACTTGCCGAAGCCAAAAGCCGCCCCGAGAAAAATAAAGAGGGAGATGTGACGTCGAGCCAAACCGGGCCAAAAGTGTTACTGCCAAAAACGGCGACCTCCACTCCCAAACAATAAGACTAGCGGTTCCGCTAGAACCCCGGTGACACCGTAGGGGGAATGACTGCCCACCGGAGAGACACATGCATGGAAGATTGCACTCGAACGGGCACCGAGGCCGGTACCCCTCCACGATCGTTAGAGGTTCGCCGCTAGAAACCCAGCCCCTTCACCGCCGAAACTACTTCACCAAAAAAGCGAGCCCACCGGCAAACCGATACCAAGACTGCCACTGATAAAAAAGAGTGGTTAAAAGAAGTTGAGATAAGAAGAGTAACTGAAAAGAATGGTGCCCAGGAGAGGACTTGAACCTCTACGACATTTCTGCCACCAGCCCCTTAAACTGGCGTGTCTACCATTCCACCACCTGGGCGTATGATCAAATTTTCGAAGGCTTCCGATCAGCCCTTCCGAAAAGTGTCGGAAAGGATTACTTCGGAACCGCTGCGCCGTCAACTGCCGCAGACTGAGTTTTTTGCTCGGTCGTTTTTTGCACAGTATCTGTTTGCTCCGTCGCAGGAGCCGCCGCATCTTTCGCTGGAGCCACGTCGCCCCCGCCCAAAACTGAGCCGGACATCGCATCTCCCCGCGAACCACCCCGTCCACCATCTTCAATGGCGAGCTTTACGAGGCCGACGGAGGTTAGCATAAACATAACCGCAATAAAAGTCGTGGCCCGAACGAGAAGCGATGAAGCGCCTCCTACTCCGAAGACCGTATTCGCTCCTCCGGCACCCATAATTGCGCCTGCATCTGCCCCCTTACCCTGCTGCAAGAGCACTAAAACAACCAGGGTTACCGCTAAAAAGACATGAACGGAAAGGACAAACGTGTACATGGCACTCCTTTATAGGACCAGAAACGAGCGCTAAAGCTACCATCAGACGGGGTTGCAATCCAGACCCTTCAGAGGCCCAACCTGGGCGCCGAAGGGGGCCACCGGACCCCGCCAAAAGAGCCTCTAGTTGACTATTTTCAGAGCCGGCTCTGCCCGCTTCTTGGCATCGAGGATCGACACGACCCTCTCAGCAAGCCCCTGGAAAATCGAGGATATCGGACCCTCTCCAGCGGCGATCGGAGCACCAGCATCACCCCCCTCTCGGATAGCCGGATCGATAGGAAGCTGCGCTAAGAGAGGCACCCCGAACTCCTTGGCGGTTTTTTCACCACCACCACTACCGAATATCGGCATAACAGATCCATCAGGCATAGGAAGTCCCGACATATTCTCGACGATACCGAGCACGTCGACATTTACTTTCTTGAGCATGTTAATCGACTTCCGTACGTCCGCCAGCGCAACTTCCTGAGGCGTCGTTACCACAACGGCACCAGCAAGCTTCACCATCTGAGATAGCGAGAGCTGCGCGTCGCCTGTGCCGGGAGGCATGTCGATTATCATATAGTCGATGGCGCCCCAGCTCACATCTTCAAACATCTGATTCAGGGCCTTATTGAACATCGGGCCGCGCCAGATAACGGCATCGTCAGGATGACGAAGGAAGAATCCGAGCGATATGTACTTGATACCATACTTTGCAGGAGGGATTAGCTTCTCTTCGTGATCGGGAATCACCTGCCCGCCACCGAGAAGGGTTGGGATGCTTGGGCCATAAAAGTCGCTGTCGATCAAACCGACCTTAGCGCCGGTTCGTGCAAGCGCGACCGCCAGGTTAACCGCTACGGTTGATTTTCCGACGCCGCCCTTTCCTGAGATTACTGGAACGATCTGACCGACTGATATCATACTAAACTCCTATCCCCTGAACCACTTCACCCTCTTGCTCATCGTTATATCCCTCATATCCAGGGATAACGGGCTGAACCCAATCCTCTCCGTGATGCGCCCGCATCGCCTCGCGCTCAAGCAGAGATTTCGGAATTAACGAATCGACCGATTCCCACGGGAGAAGCTCGTCGAATCTTATCCTGCGAGAGACATAAAAATCTACAGGTGGAACCCCCTCAACGAGCGGTTTATCAGTTCGCTTCATGAGCCACTTCCACGCTTCACCCCGGCGCTCCATCTCAAGGAGGAGCTGGCCAACTCTCCGATCGCCACGAGAGAGGAGCCCTTGAAAATAACTCTCCTTCGGTGGCTCGAATCGGAATTCAAGATTATGAATCTTAGAAACCTGTTTACGCAGACGCTCGATCTTCTTGTCCAGTACTTTAGGATCGAGCATCGGCTCCCACTGAAACGGGGTCGATGCCTTTGGGATGAACGGATTAACTGAGAGCGAAACCCATGCCATCTTACCCGTCGGTCGAGAGATCTCAGTGACAGCGTCGCGAACCGCGATAGCAAGGTGCGCTATAGCGTCAATATCTTCGTCCATCTCTGTTGGAAGACCGACGATAAAGTAGAGCTTGAAGCCTCGAATGCCCGCTTCAGCGAGCTCGGACGCCGCCTTAATTACCTGCTCGTTTACCACCCGCTTTCCCGCAGCTCGTCGGAGTCTATCACTCCCCGCTTCGGGCGCGAGAGCAACCGTCTTATACTCACTCTCCGAGATACTTGCCGCCAGTGCGCGAGTAACCTTCTGAGACATAATAGAACTGAGCGACGCGCGACCGCCCTTCTCCGCGACCGTTTGCGCTAGCTTCGAGATCGCTTTATGGGACGACACTGAAGCGCCCACGAATCCGATCGCATCACTGTTTTCTAGTCCCACTTGAACCGTATCCTGGAGCGTCTCCTCATTCCGCTTTCGAATTGGGCGATAAATGTACCCTGCCACACAGAAGCGACACCCCATTTCGCATCCCCTTCCTGTTTCCGTGAGGAACATGTCCTTAAACTCCGTCTCAGGGGTCATGATACGCGTGTGTGTTTTAAATTTTGAGAGGTCTTTTACATAGCGACGACGAGGCCGACCCGGCACGAAATCAGGCGCCTCGTAACGCGCCATCGTTCCATCTTCATGGTAGTGAGGCTTATAGAAACGAGGAACGTAGACACCCTCAATCTGCGCAAGCGCCTTCAAGGTATCCTCACGAGACCAACCCGCTTGTTGAGCCTTGTGATACACATCCATAAACTCGGGAAGGAGCTCTTCCGCTTCGCCGATTACGATTGCGTCCAGAAAATCCGCAATCGGTTCCGGATTGAGCGTTACCGCGGTACCTCCGGCGATGAGCAGCGGGAACGAGAACCTCGCTTCGCGAGCGGCCGCGTCACGCTCCTCCCACGAACCGAAAAGCATACCCTGATTACTCAAAATCTTTAGAAGATGTGGATAATCAGTTTCGAATGAGAGACTAAATCCTAGAATGTCGCAGTCTCCGAGAAGCCGATTATTCTCGAACGAACGCCACTTCGTAGCTTTCACCTTTTCAGAATCAAACTCATCTGGAAGGAACCCTCGCTCCACCTGAACACGGGTATCGCGCGCTAGGATATCGTACACCGCTTGGAATCCGAGATTCGACATCGCCACCCAATACTGATTCGGATAGGTAAGATGAAACCGCACATCTCCAGCACTATTGCTGTAGGGTACGATGTAGCGCTCAAGCGCCTTAAGGTCGTTGGTCGTAGGATTCTTAAGCTTCTGCCTCTGCGTTCCCACTTATTCTCCCTTATTCGGGGCGTCATTCGCCGCCTTTGCCCGCCGAGTGACGTTCTTGTATTTCGCAAGGTTGAGATCGGCAGCACGCACGTTCAAAGCGGATGAAACCTCTCTACTGGTGGACGCTTTAGGCTGCAAGGTATAACTGTAGGCATCGCGCTTCACGACGCTGCCTCGCTCATCGCGCTGAAGAACCTCGACATCCACAGCGTAGGTCTCAGTGCCTGAATTGTTGAACACCTTCATCATCCAAGTGTCACTATCAACACGCGATACAGAACCTGTAATCGGAGAGATCTCACGCCCAGATGGATCCACAACGCCGAACGGTTCGGGTACCGCATTAGACACCTGTCCAGTCATTCGAGTACTGGAGAGACTTCCCGATTTCGGCAGATCTTTATCCTTCCGGACCTCAGTGGATGCACACGTTGCCCACGTGATAACGAGTACCAAAAGTGCGATATATCTCCTCTGCATAGATTCCCTCTAAAGCCCTTTTTAGCCCTCGCCAACCACTTGAAAATTAAGGTATGAAAGCGCCAGATTTTACCAATTTCGACAACCCTTCACAACGTGGGTGACCTTGATGAGTATATTCATCGCCTTAGTAGCCTGCCCATCCCAAGAAGTGGGCTCATCTCTCGCAAAAATGCTTGTAGAGGGGCAGCTTGCCGCTTGTGTTCAAATACTCCCCGAAATGGAATCAGTGTATCGGTGGAAGGGTGAGGTGTGTATCGATCGTGAGGTTCTCCTCGTTATTAAGAGCGCCGAGCACCTTAAGGAGCGAGTTCGTGAGTGTGTTGAGGCGAACCACCCGTATGAGACCCCTGAGTTCATCATTCTATCACCCACGGACACCTCCGAGAGATACGCTCAGTGGCTGAGCGCTAATGTGCTCCCTAAAATGCCGTAGAATACCCGGCGGCCTCGCCGGCTGTCGCAGACCCTTAACTGTCCTGCACGGGCACTGGACTCTGTACCTGTTTTGATACAGAAAACTTACGAAGCTACGGCCGACCAACACCCCCACCGAGTGGGCCGAGGCGGCCTCCACCCTCTCGCCCATCAACGATAATACCGAGACCACCCCCATTCGTACCGTTACCAAAGATCTGTTGAGGAGTCGGCATGGGATTAACAGGCACCGGACCAGCGCTCGACCATACCCGCATCTTCTGCCCAGTTTCGGTCACTATCTCCTCGCCAGGAAGAACAGCGGGGAGTCGAGGATCGTTTTGCCGAGTCGTCGGCTTTGAGGCTTGGTCGTCATCACCTACCTGATCCGCCAGAGCTGCCGAGGACACAGCACAGAGAGCGAGTGCGACGAAACCGAAAAATAACCTGCATGCGTTCATGAACCCCCCAAAGGCTGTGATAAAACGATATGGTCAGTGTAACGCCTGTTACACTAAGATGCACCAAGAATGAGAGAGGGTGGCTCCATTACAGTTCTAGTATCCGGCAGGGGTTCAAACCTTAACGCATTGATTCGACATCAATCGGGGTATCAAATCGGTCATGTCATCAGTGATAAACCAGATGCTGGCGGACTACTCTTGGCGCGCGAAGCCGGCATCCCAACCACCGTCGTACAACGATCGGCTTTTACGAGCCTAGTCGATTTCAAAGCGGGGATACTAAAAGCAACGATCAAGAGCGATCCCGACCTCGTTACCCTCGCCGGAT
>JBIIEK010000156.1:0-7010 GCA_044237895.1 Bdellovibrionota bacterium | reverse complement strand
CGTTGATGACGGAATAGCGCGTACTTTGACTTTACGGGTGGACATCTCAAGAGCGGAGGCTCGCTCTTTCTCAGAGTTGGTGGAGAGGATGAAAGCCGGAACCATTCGGCGTCCAAGGGGCACTTCGATAATCGAGCCTAACGCAATATCCGGGCACTCCGATGCATTGAATGCGTAGAGATACTCCCCTTCAAGAGGAGGAATGACGACGGTAAGAAGATCTCTGTTCTCTGAAACAGGCGTGCTTTCGGCGTCATGTAGGAGGCTTAACTGCGTCATGAATATAGAGGTAGCTGGTAAGAGCTCTTTTTCACCGTCCTGCGAAAGATCTCTTCTCAAAACTAGCCTCTGTAGCGCCGAGCTGCAACATCTGTAGGGTGCATCCTCGGCAAAAATAGGACTCTCCTCTCGATTAGGACACGGATTTGAGCCTTGTCGAAGCCCGTTTAAGCTATTTGAGGATTCGCATGCGCTTGGCGACTGGCGCTGTGTCGTCTCGTACCTTTGGAGGAAACGAATCGGTCGACGAGAGGTTATGCGTTTCGTTATAGGAGGTTGCCGCGCTTGTGGCGGTAGTAACGCCAGGTAGAGGTGGTGCTAAAGGATCGGAAGGGCGCAACTTTTTCACGATTTCGGCGACTAGGAGGATATTTAGAGTGATGGGTGGCTGGGTGTGTTTTCGAGAAGGCTTAAGCGTAGGTTGTTGGCACACGTAAGCATGCGCTGGGATCCAATCGTCGGTGTTGATATCGCCCGCGAGGCTATGACCGTGGCAGTGGTGCTCCCCAATCAGGAAATAGATCTTCCAAGAGTTCGTGTTCATGCTCTTTCACGACGAGGAGAGGGTCGGGCGGGGCACGTTGATGTCAGGGAGATGCTTCGGAGCGTGATGCCCCCAAATAGTAGGCGGTGCGCCATCGCCCTTGACGCAACCGAGATCCTTTTCTCTCCCCTCGATAAGCCTAGTCGTGCGGATATTCGTAGGGCGACGGAAGAAAACTCATCTGAGGATTCGTTGCTTTTTGATGGATACGGATATGTGACGCGGGTACTCGATGACAAGTACCGCTTCATCCTAGCTATGAAGAATTCTTTGGTTCGACGGTACAGAAGCTTGGCATCAACCGTGGGATTGGATCTGGATGTGCTGACACCTCGCAGTTTCTCGATAGGTATAGGACTTGAGGCTCTCGGGGTGTTTCACCGAGGTGGTAGAGGGACGCTGATCGAGCTGACTGTAAACGCTACGCGCCTCTCGATATATGACGATGGATACCCGTTTGAAACGACCCTCCTTTCGGATCATTCAGTCGATAAGGTTGTTGAGTACCTTACCTCGCGCTTCGAACGGACCGCACTTGTTGGGGGCCGGTGCGGTATTATTGGTGGCTCAGAGGAGGTCAGGGCCATGTTCCATAGATCGATGGAGGCTGCGCTATCCATGGCGTGCGTCGATGTCGAGGAGCTCCTGAGAGGAAGGGTTGTTAGTGAATCTGTAGTTGGTGGCCACTCTTTAGGAATAGGAACGCTCAGTAGTTTCGGCTTGTGCTGCATCGAATAAGGGGGGAACAATGCGGGCTCGAGAGGTTCCCAATATCGTTAAACGTCCTGCACGTTCCTATGGAGAGCTACTCTGTATCGGCGCAGCCATTCTCTCTGCTGAGGTATGCTTAGGGAGTGTGACTGCGATTTTAATCGCCACTGGTTCTGATCGAGGCAGCGAGCCTCGGCCCGTGAGTGAGATGAGAGAAGAATTGACGACCCTTGATGCAGCGGTGTCACGGTGTAGCGCCCATCGTAAAGAGATGGAGGCTCTCTCTCAAAGCCGACAAAAAGAGAGAGCAAAACTAAGCGCGCCAGTTTTGGTCCTGGAGGCGATACAGATCGTACTGTCTGACGGAGCGTGGCTGAAAGCTATGGAGATATCTGGTAGTCAGGTGACTATTAAGGGGGAAGCGCTCTCCGAGCACGAGGTGTTTGAGACGTTTGAGCGACTACGGGGTGTACCTTTTCTGAACGATGTAAAAGTTGATTCGACCCGATTGATACCGACTTCAGAACGACAGACTCAAGAATTTACAGTGCGAGCGATATTCGTCGGCGAGCCGTTGTCGGAAAAAATATCATGAGCATAAGAGTTTTTTCTCCGTTCAGGATTGTGGCGCGGTGGGCGAGAAATATTCCGCCTTGGATGATGTATGTAGCTGTAGTTGGAGGGGGCGCATCTCAGATATTTTTAGTACTTCTCTTTGTGGTCGAGCCTCAGCGAGTCGCCATAAAGGAGAGAGTGTCTGCGAATGCTCAATCGAGAATAAACGCAGAGCGTGCACAAGCGACCTCGAAAAAACTTGTAGCCTTGCGCCAGGATGCGCGGCGAAGAGAGGAGGAGTTGGGGCAGGAGTCTTTCGCTAACGTAGATCTGCTTGAAGTCTCTGCTCGGTCGTTCGTGCTTCAAGCGCTCTATAAAGCCGGAGGCAAGCTCGTAACATTTGAGCGCCGGGATGAATCAAAGATTGATGCCGACCTCGTCCTTTTCTTTCAAGGCGAGGGGCCATTTACGGCTATCCATCATTTTCTATCTGACCTTTCCGCCAGCTCCATGCCCCTATCACTTCACAATGTGTCGCTAACGAACGATGTTTCCAGCTCGCATCTTCTTTCAATCTCTTTTCTCACCTCGCTTCGCCTTAGCCGAGCCTCACGTGAGAGGTGCTCCCAGTAGCTGTGTTTTAAAAAAATACGACAGCGCGATGCCTCGCAAAACAGCGCGCGGTAACTTTGTTTGAAAACGCTTCGTTTGTATCAAGAGCTCAAAGCTCGAAGGTAGTCGCTTCGGTTCACGCAAAATTTAAGCGCCTTTTGAAAAGAGCTAACCATCTCATCTGGGAGAGCTCGAATCGCCGATGAAACTAACGCTCGATGGAGTCAAGGTTTACTCAAGTGCAGCTGGCGAGTTCGAAGATCTCACAAAAGTTTCGTCGAACGCGTCGATGAGGCTGTGGAAATGAGGATGCTACGTAATGGATAAAGCGCAAATCGGGCCGATTGTTTACACATCCGTTCGCTATCGAGGCGCAGCGCTTGGTGCACATTCCGTAGTTCAGATCTTCGGAGGGACGTCATGCTTGGTCTAATTGACAGTCGACGCTTGGGCGTGTGGAGTCTTGTCAGCGCCTTGATCGCGGCGCCGCTGGCTCACGCAGAGCCCTCTGCCTTATCATCCGCGCGTCGCGCGTTGGGCGCGCCGTCAGTACATGGTGTCGGAATAGAGGTTGCTCGAAACCAGGGCGTTGAGCTGGTTTACATCGCGGTTAAAAATGGAAAGCCCGCATACACCGTCAACAAACTTTTAAATCCACCCCGCCTTGTCATCGATTTACAATCAGAACGAGTTAAGGGAAGCAAGCAGTGGCCGATCGCTGATCTTGAGTCAGTATCGAGTATTCGTTTAGGGGCGCAGGCTTCTGCGGCTCGAGTGGTACTCGACCTATCGGATGGCTCGGATGTTTCACACGAAGTAGCTACTCTTGATGGTCACATAGTTGTTTCCCTCAGAACCGGAACTACGGCGAGTGGCAATCAGGTCGTCGCGTTTACTCAGGAGCCTCTCACGGCGAAAGCTCCCCAAGTCAATGTTGAGTCCAGGAAGAAAATTGAAGTCAAAGCTGAGCCCCGTTTGCCAGATATTGAGGAGTCTGAGGATCTTCAGCAGGAAGATAACGTAGATATCATCCAGAAACCTGCCGCTCCACAAATCCTTCCGGTCAGCAAGAAGGCGGTACCAGTTCGCAAAGAGGCGACCGAAGCGCCGGCAGTACCGTCCCTAGAGGCAGTAAAACAGACAAAGCAGCCTGTTGAGACCGAGGTTCAGCCATCGGTGATCAAGGCAGCTTTCCGAGAGGGAGGAATCTCTCATGTGAGGAGCGTAAAGCTCAAAGCGGGGAACGGCTCTGGAAGCTCGGTGTCGGTCGATCTTCTCGGTAAGCCGGAGTTCTCTATCTCGCGCACAGCACCATCAGAGTATGTGCTCACTCTTAAGAACTCGACGGTATCTGAAGATGCGTTGAGCACAACACTTTTTTCAGAGTCTCAATCCGCTGCGATTCGGTCCGTTCGGTCATCAGCGCAGGGTAAGGACGCCCTGGTAAGAATATTCGCGCAGCCAGATGTATACCTTACAGCGCGTCTTGAAGGGGAGACTATCGTTGTTGAGGAGACGGAAGATCTTAAGAAAGTAGTCGACGATATGCGAGCCCAGTTGGCTCCGGGCGCGACTAATCCTGAGAAGTCAAAAGCTGGTGACGTTAAGGAAAAGAAGCCTGCAAGTCCGAAGGCTGAAGAGTCTCCAAAGAAGGGCGACGTGGCCGCAAAAGCTGAGAAGGCCGATAAGAAGGAAGATCCTGAAGAGATGAGCGACATGGAGGTTCAGCAACTTCTTGGTGACACGGCTCGCTACACCGGCAAGCTGATCTCTCTAGATCTCCAGGATACTGATATCGATAACGCGCTTCGAATCATAGCCGAGGTCTCTAACCTCAATATCGTCGCGAGTGAGGATGTCGTTGGTAAAGTTACGCTTCGTCTGACCGATGTTCCATGGGATCAGGCGCTCGACGTAATTTTAAAAACGCACGGCCTCGATAAGGTTCGCGAGGGAAATGTGATGCGCATCGCGCCAATCGATAAGCTTCGAACTGAGAGAGAACTCCTGAAGCAGGTTCAGGTGGCGGAAGCGGAGCTTGAGCCGCTCAGCGTGAAATATCTCCGAGTGAGCTATGGAAAGGCGTCTGAGTTGAAGGCGCTCGTAGAGACCGTGTTGTCTGAGCGTGGAACCGTCGCATACGACGAGCGTTCGAACCAGCTTATCGTTAAGGACATCGATTCGGGTATTAAGAACGTTACGGAGTTGGTCGCAAAGGTTGATTTGCGAACTCCTCAGGTTCTTCTTGAGACGCAAATCGTAGAAGCTAGCCGAAATCTCTCTCGCGAGTTGGGTAGCGAGCTTGGGTTCCAATACATACAATCCCCATCCACTGGTAACGGGACGGGGCTAAACTTCCCTTCTGCTATATCGGTCGGAGGTAGCGCTATCCCCGGAGCGGCGGGCATTACGGGTTCTGCGTTTCCTGTGGCGTCCTCGGCGGTAGGAGGCTCGGCTGTAACGATGCTCTTCGATAGCGCTGACGGAACCAAGACCCTAGAGCTTCGACTCTCTCAGCTAGAGCAAGAGGGCCGTGTCCGAATCGTCAGTCGACCAGCGGTTGCAACGACCAATAATAAGCCGGCTGAGATTAAGAGCGTTGAGAAGTATCGAGTAAAACTTCCAAACGGAGGGACGTCGGTAGCCACTGGTTCAGGAGCAACGGCGGCTGGAAGCGGTAGTAATGCGACTGAAACGATCGAAGCGGGAATTATCTTAAACGTAACTCCGCAGGCGTCGCCGGATTATTACATCTTGCTCGATATTAAGGCGAAGTCGAGTAGCTTCGGCTCAAAGTCTGTTGATGGAATTCCGAACGAGATAGAACGTAGCGCGAGCTCATCAGTTCTCGTCTCGAGCGGCCAAACGTTCGCGCTCGGCGGTATTTACAAGATCAATGAAGCGGATCGAGTTACCGGAGTTCCGTTCTTTAAGGACATTCCGGTCCTTGGAACCTTCTTCCGTCGTTCTCAGACCGACAATTCCGATGAAGAGTTACTCTTCTTCATCACCCCACGAATTGTTGAGGGCAGTTTTGACGATGCAACGATGAAGACGGCTTCTTAGTTGAGCAGTTAGGCGAAAGCGAGGATAGAGTTATGAAGAAGATATGCATTGTGACAGGCGCGGTCTGCGCGACGCTTGTGGCTCTTGGATGCGGTGGCAATGGGGCGGCCAATAACGACCAGGGAATGTCTGTGACATTTCTTGGGCTCTTCTCCTCCCTCCCTGAGGCAAATAATAATACTGGTGGGGCTAATCTGGCGACCTCGGGACAGGGTGGATGCGCCCAGCTTCCTCCTGCTATCACCGGCGGATATCTTTCGCTTAGCCAGGTGACTATCGATACGGCAGCAACGCCTCTTGCCGGGTTTGTGCCGTTGGCGGTAGACCCGAGCGGTGCCGTGAGCGCTATCGTGGGAGTGCAGAACAACCTGTACGGTGAATTCTACCGGGCAGACCGTGTTCTTTTAGAGTATTACGTCGCAGGGGCGAGTATTCAGCCTCCATCGACAAATATCGCGGTTAATTTTCTTGCTGGGCCTGCGGAGTCGGGTACTCAGATAAACAACACCTCGTCTGGGACTAGTGGGACTACCGGAGGAACGGGTACGACGGGAGGTGCTAACGGAACTACGAGTGGAACTGGACGGGGTCTTAGACAGCCGATCGTTACCAGCTTGCCTCAGTCATTTGCGCAGGTATGTAACCGCTCGTTTGCCCAAATCCCGGTAATTCCGGCACCGATTCGGGAATGGCTTAACTTTAACCGAACGCAGCTCCCCGCACCTCCTTATGATCTCGAGGTGGTTGTGAAGCTTTCAGGACTCTCCTCATCTGGAAACCGGTACGACACAAATACAGGAGTGTTCTCGTTTAACATAGTTCCTGAATATCCACTCGATCCTACTGGTGAGGCTGGTAGCGCGGACACGCCGACAGCTGATCCAACCTCGACGCCAGCGGCGCTCGTTGGATCTCTTTCGGCTGATGAAGAGGGAGTTGATACCAGTTCTCAAGGGTTGGACGAGCTTGAGAAGGCGCTTGAATCGCAGAGCTCGGTGAGTGGAGAAGTTGGAGCGTTAGAGTAGGCGGGTAGAGACTTGGACTCATGAGCGCAAGCTGGAGGATGAAAACAATGCGAAGCTACAACAGGCGATACGTCGTAGGGACTCTGGTGGCGCTCGGTGTCATAGGCTGCATGGGCGGGTCAGGAAGCACCGATGGAGGTGCCGCAAAAGATCCTGGATATCGCGACGATGTATACGTCGGAGATGATGAGACCTTAGGCTCTATGCAGCTCGTGCTT
>JBIIEK010000154.1:0-7080 GCA_044237895.1 Bdellovibrionota bacterium | reverse complement strand
ATGGTCACTCGGGCGCCCATAACTATCGTTCCAGTTCGCTCATTCACAACCACCTTCGCTCCAACATCCTGGTCAACACTCACCTGCTCTAGAACAGACACGACACCGACCGGATCGTTCTGATACTTCTGATCAAGCAGAACCTCAACCGAGGCCGAGTCAACAGCTACCGCTACAGGTTTACCCATACGCGCGTTGATGGACTTAACAACCTCCGTCATCGTCGTAAAATCAGGCTCCCGGAGAACAACTCGTACCTTTCGAGACTGGAAGAGGTCAAACGGTATCGCGCGCTCCACAAGGGCCCCTTGAGGAATCGTCGCCACCGTCGGATGATTCTTTTGCGTAGAATCACCACCTTCACTAATCGAGAAACCTCCAAGGTTGGTACTCCCTTGAGCAACGGCATAGGTATTTCCATCGGCGCCCTTGAGGGAGGTCATAATCAGAGTTCCACCTTGCAAGCTCTTCGCGTCTCCCATTGAGGACACCGACACATCGATTCGAGACCCAGGCCGTGCGAATGGAGGGAGCGTAGCAGTCACCATCACGGCAGCTACGTTCTTCACTTTGACGTCAACGGGGTTAATTCGAAGCCCCATCTTCTCAAGCATATTTGAGACACTCTTCTGGGTGAAGTCGAGCTTTCCATCTCCACTTCCATTCAAGCCAACAACAAGCCCGTACCCAAGAAGCTGGTTACCACGGACACCTTCGATGTCGGCGATATCTTTCAGCCGAGCGGCATCCACCCGAACAGGCACACAGAGTGCGGCTAGTAGTGCGATACAGAGTGCTAAAAATCTCATAGAGCTTCCTAAAATGGCCATAGTATTCGAAGAAGACGAGCGCCCCATCCACCGTACTGCGCCTCTCCTACAGTTCCCTTTCCATAGTAATCGATCCGGATCTGAGCGATCTTTGTCGAACTGACTTCGTTATCTGAAGTAATATCTCGAGGTCGAACGAGCCCAGAGATCACAAGCACCTGCTCCTCGTTGTTTACGGAGATAATCTTCTCTCCCTCAATTCGAAGAAGTCCCGATGGCAAAACCTCAGCGACAACAGCCGAAATACGCGCGGTCAACTGAGTCTGCCGATTGGTCTGCCCCTCTCCCTTGTAGTCGTTCTTGGTTGACGCCTTAATAAGGCTGGTCAAATCGGGGGGCTGGCTCCAATTCTGGGTCTGCTCCTCGAGTCCGAAGAAGTTCTCAATCCCAGCAAGGAATTCACTCTTTCCTTTGACCTCCGTAAGTCCGAAGTGCCGACCTATCGAGATCTCGTTTACAACGATCGTGACTAGGTCCATAGGTTGCCACGCACGGAAATCTCGGAACACATCATTTCCCGCTCTACTCTCCCGCCATAACGAAGCGCCTACTCCAGGATCTCCCAATTCAAGCGGACCAGTATAGGCGCGCGGGAGCTGCTCAGTGCTACGGATAACTTTTACTCCGTCTCCAAGATCTGGAGCCTCACCGAGCATCTGAACTTCGGTCGCTACCGGCGCGGCTGCCCATGTTTTTTGCAATACAGGCCGCGTCGGCGGAGTCACTTCGTGGGGCGAGATAAATTTGAACTGGCCTTTTCCCTCCGCGGAGGCCTCTTCAACCACACCACCTTTCCATGAAAGATCGTGAATCGACGGCGACGGCGACCCCGGTTGAGCGTACCTCATCGACGGAACATACGGGTCTTTCTGCGTCGTCGGAGCACAACTGCCGATACCGAGACATACCCCTACGAGGAGAATCGAATTCTTGTTCATGTCTACTCTCCCCCTACACTTACAAGACCCGCTTCAAGAACCCTTGCAACGATCACCTTCTTGGAGCCCTCATTTCGCACGCGAATTTCTTGGTTAAACCCGCCATTTTCGAGAGCGACTCCTGTCGCAGTTGCTTCAAGGCGACCAAACCGGAATATAATAGCAACTCGAGACCCCGCGGTAACAACCGGAGGGACAACAATGGCACCTGCCTTAAACATCTCACCCTGTCCGATATCTTTGGTGAGGCTACGACCGACAACATCACCAATATTCTCAACAGCGTCGCGCCCTACGGAGGTTCCGTTAATTTTCTGTAGTTGGACATCGCCGGCGCTTACGATCGAGCCACGCGTCAAGGGGCGCATAGCTACTGGCATCACTCGCCATTCATCGGCGATCGCTTTAAGTTGAAACCGAACTTCATCCGAGCCGGCGACTGACTTGAAGTCAACACCGAGATGCCCAGGCTGGGTCGTCTGAAGAGAAACTACCTCGAGTCCGAAGCTATCGGTGGGGATCCGAACCGGTTTATCCATGACGATCTGCTTAACATCGATGTGACGATCGCTCTGAGAGAGGAACAAATTTAAAACTCGTTGAATCTCATCGAGCTTTACCTCGCGATATGCGCGAGTAACGGTTACCTGTCGTGGGAACGAATAACGAAGTGATGAAAGCCTCACCCCCTGATCCCGGAGCTTCTCCAGGATCTGAGTTCCTTCCATGACCTGTGATTCTCCCGCCTTCGGACTAGACCCAACGGCGATCTTCTTCAACTGGATAATAGCTTCATCATCCTGAAGATTCGGAGAATCGATCTGCGCCACATCCGAAAGCCGAATCGTCGACTCGGTCACCACCGTTTCAGCTCGCCCCACCAATCGGATGGTAGTCGGCGGATTCGGTAAATTCTCCGCGAACGCTGTCGTCGCAAGAACTCCGAGCACTAGTCCTAGAACAAGAAGAAGAATACGTTTCATCCTACTACCTCTTTAAGCTAATAGCTGAATTGAGCATCTCATCTGCGGTCGTAATTCCTTTCGACGACGCCTCGTATGCCCGTTGCGCTGTGATCATGTTGACCACCTGCTCAACGACACTGACGTTACTACTCTCCAAGAATCCCTGATTTAGTCGCCCAAAGCCGACCTGGCTGAATATTCCGGTGACGGGCGCTCCGGAGGCCTGCGTCTCTTCGTACAGTCCCTGGCCAGTAGCCCGAAGACCACCGTTGTTGGGGAATCGAACAGCGATGACTTGGCCGACGTTTGCCGGAACCGCGTTGCCCGGCTGTTTTACGCTCACCGTTCCATCCTGGCCGATAGTGACTCCGAGAGAATCTGGGGGAATAGTGATGCCTGGGGCTAGCAAAAATCCATCGGCTGTTACCATCTGCCCGTTCTGATCGAGACGAAAGGATCCGTTTCTCGTATACGCGAGCGTTCCATCCGGACGGGTAATCTGAAAGAATCCATCTCCTTCAATCGCCACGTCATACTGGTTCCCCGTGGAGCTTAGATCTCCCTGTGTAAACATCTTCTGAACAGCGGCGGTTTTAACTCCGAGACCGACTTGGATACCGGTCGGGTTAATAGTGGTCTGAGACGTCGGAGCACCTGGCTCCGTCACGTATTGATACATGAGGTCCTGAAAGTCCGCGCGGCTCTTCTTAAAGCCCGTGGTATTTACGTTGGCCAAGTTATTGGAGATAACGTCGATATTCGTCTCCTGCGCCTTCATGCCAGTCGCTGCTGCGTATAGTGCTCGAATCATAGGATCTCCCTAAACGTTACCGTTACTGCCGCTTACCCACCTGGTTTATGGCTGCCTGATTGAGGTTATCAATCGTCTGAGCAGCCTTCGTGTACGCATCAAAAGCCCGGTTGGTCGTGATCAAGTCGATCATCCCGGTTACAGCAGATACATTGGACATCTCCACAGATTTTGGTTCGAGATCGGCGGGGATCTGCTGAGGAGCCGCCCCTCCTTGGAGTTTAAAACGCGCGCCCCCTGTCTGGAGCAGTTTGGTCGTGTCGGTGAATCGAACCGTCTGAACACGGCCGAAATTTTGAACTCCAGCGACAACACTCCCATCAGCGGCGATACTGGCTCCTGCTGCTTGAACTATGAGAGCGCCTCCATCTCCTTGGACTTGATATCCATCCTGGGTAACGAGCTCACCAGCTGCATTGAGTGTAAAGTTACCCGCGCGAGAGTATCGCACTCCTTCTGGGGTATTTATGACAAAGAAGTCGTTCGGATTTTTGAGAGCGACATCAAAAGGATTGCCGGTGTTCTTAATCGGCCCCTGAGAGAAATCGATGCGGGTCTCCCCCTCGCTTACGTTGGATACACGGGACTGGTCGGCACGAGCGTACGGATCTTTAGCCTCGAGAGCCTTTGCGAAACTGTCCTCAAAATCAGATCGTTCGGCGACAACGTACTGCCGCTTGAATCCGATCGTATTAACGTTAGCCAAGTTGTTGTTCTGCACCTCCAGCTTTCTCATCTGGAGCATCCCGGCAGACGCTGCTGAGTAGGTAGCGATATCCATTCGTTACTCTCCTAGAGAACCGTTGTCTGACGTTTAATCCCGCCAAGAGCCCCCAAACGGGAGTCCGTCGTAGGTATCTTAGCGAGCGGATCTTGCCTGCGAGTATCTTCCTCTAGTTCAATCTCGATCATCTGAGCGAGCAACCGAACCCCTTCCAATGGGATCTTAGTCTGGCGAGCGACCTGCTCAATAGCGGTCCCCTTCTTGATCATCGCTTCAGCGGCCTCATAGATAGTCTTGAGATCCGATCCCGACGTCGCTTCTTCGGCCGCTTTCGTGTTGCGTTGTTCACGTGGCGAGGTTTGCGTTACATCGTTCCTCCGCCCTGTTCGATCGAACGACTCCCGTGCAAAGCCGTCTACCTCGTGAGGTGCTTGCTGTTGCGCCATCTGAGGCCGAGAGTCTCGCTGAAGGGGGGCACTAGCCTCGTATCGGCTCTGCTCGCTACTTATTCCCTGCTCAAGCCCACTCTTAAGATCTTGAACCACTTTTATGGTCTCTACCCGCGTTGCCTGAAGCTTCTGGTGAAGAGCCTCGGCTTCGGCGATCATCTGCGCGAGGCGCGCCTCGGTCTCTTGAATGCTCGTGAGATTTCTTTGGATATTCTGCTCTCGGTGAAGAAGCTGATCATTCAAATGCTGCCCTGCTCTCTCAGCATCACCGATGAGACCTCTTAGGCTTTGCTCAAGCTCCCTCGTCTGCGGCAACATCGTAGAGAGGCGGGAGCTCTTAAACGCTCGCACCGTCATAGCGAGCACTGAGGCCACAAGACCGAGGTCTACCACCAGTTGCCAGATCTGTATCTGATTCATCGTTATCCTCACTTTCATTAACCCAGCAGGGCGGCCAATCCCGATCTCCTAGTCCGCATTTCGCTCCTGTGACCGCGACTTCGTCAGAGGTACCGATAAAATCCTGAGTGTATCTTTGTGGATACCTCTCCGGTTTATTCATCACCTCCGCCTGATTTCGCTGACCCAGCCGAAATGCTCACGACGGAAACCGTTTGTGCTGCCCTGCCAGGCCTCCCCCGTCAAAAGCATGGCTTTTGACGATCGTCCCGTCAGGTGATTGACTCCGCACTCGTCCTTGCCCCAGCTAACCCTTTGATTTAGCATGATGTTGCTCGAGTGCTGTTCTTCACCTAAGGCTTCTACGGATTACCAAGGCAAGTCCCTTGCCAGGTGGGTGACTCACTCCGAAACCGTGTACTTACTAAGCGTGCGCCATGTTCAAAGAGAGACTCCTCACTCCCGGTCCAACCATTATTCCGCAGAAAGTTCTCCAGGCGATGGAGCTCCCTATGCTTCACCACCGAAGCGACGTATTTAAGAAGGAACTCCTCAAGGCGTGTGAGGGGATTCGGTGGCTCTTGTCATGGGATAACGATCCTCTCTTTCTAGCGTGCTCCGGCACAGGCGCGATGGAGGCTAGCCTCCTTAACGTCTGCAAACCAGGTGATACGATAATCACGGTCAACGGAGGAGTTTTTGGCGCGCGATGGGCGAAGATCGCGGAACGTCTTCAACTAACAGCCCACGAGATTGTTGTTGAGTGGGGCACTCCCGTCACCGAGGCGCAGGTCCACGCTGCGATAACGCAACATCCAGGGGCACGCGCGTTCTGCATCCAACACAGCGAAACCTCCACGACCGTACTTCATCCGGTTGAGAGAATCGTAAAAACGGTAAAGCAGCTAGCCCCTTCGATGCTTACCTTGGTTGATGGAATCTCCGCTTGTGCGACAACTCCACTTCCAGGCGATACAGAGACCGTCGATATCTTTATCGCGGGCTCTCAGAAGGCTCTGATGTTACCACCAGGCCTCTCTGTTGTAGCCCTCTCGGAACGAGCGTGGAAGGCTGTAGAGGAGACCCCTCGCCGCTCGCTCTATTTTGATTTCCAGCTTGAGCGAAAGTCGCTTCTATCGGGAGAGACCTCATGGACGCCTACCTCAACCCTCATCGTCGGGCTTAACGCCGCTATAGAGATGTTCAGAGCGGAGGGGTTATCAGCGATGTACAAGCGTCACCTTACCCTCTCCAGGATGAGCCACGTCGGGATGTCAGCGCTGGGCTGCTCGCTTTTAGCGACTGACGCCCCGTGTCCAAGCGTCACGGGCTTTCTGCCACCTAACGGAATCGACGCCGACAAGCTTCGAAACGAAGTTCGAAATTCCTATTCCATTAGACTTGCGGGTGGGCAGGGTGCGTTCAAGGGAAAGATCATCAGGATAGGTCATATGGGATTTGTAGACCCATTTGACGTACTTGCGGGCGTGACGGCTATCGGATTGACTCTCCACAAGCTCGGCGCTTCAACCGATGTTGCAAAAGCGACCTCGGCGATGACCATTGAGATGGAGAGATGAGGCTATTTCCCAGTGGCCTTCATCCTATAGCTACGAATATACGAGTATATTTGGCTTCGTAGCGTGGATACCGTTAGGGACACCTCAATCTGCATCATGACCAACGTGAAACTCGAGGAGCGCTACCTCAATGAGTGGATCACGTACCACGCTCATCTCGGAGTGGACCACTTCTACCTGTACGACAACAACGATGACGAAAAATTGATCTATACCGCTCTCGATGATTGTCCTTTCAAAGAGAGCGTCACGGTTCATCATCTCCCGGGGCCATACGTGAACCAACGCGGTACTGAACACTGGCTCAACACATACCCCTCTCAGCATCGCGCCGTCATCTTTATTGATGTCGACGAGTTCTTAGTGCTTCACCGCCACAGGGAT
>JBIIEK010000026.1:0-24413 GCA_044237895.1 Bdellovibrionota bacterium | reverse complement strand
ACGCTGACGTAGTTCATGAAGTGGTTGAGGCTGAGCCTGTAGTAGTTGAAGAGCCGAAGGTCGTCGAGGCACCGGCCTCCGTGGTCGTCGAAACGAAGCCCGGCGTCGGTCCGAGAATCCTTGGACGAATGGAGCTTCCTGTACAGAAGAAGCCGATCGCAAAGCCTACGGATGCTCGTAGGCCCGGTGCTCCAACAGGACTGACCCGAGAGGCTCCACGTGAAGTATTTGATAGTGAGGAAGAGAGCGCTAAGAAGAAGGGCGCGTTCAAGAAGGGGCGCAAGCGTGAGATAAGCAGTATCGATCTTATCGATTACGGAGGTCGAGAAGGGCGACGCTCAAAACCGCGCCGAGATGATGATAGGCGTAGAGACTTCCAAGGCGAGGCTGAGAAGCCAAAGGTTGCCAAACGTGTCATTGAACTCGGCGACTCTATCACCGTTGGTGAGTTAGCTAAGCAGATGAGCCTCAAGTCCGGAGAAGTTATTGCCAAGCTTTTAGGGCTCGGCGTGTTAGCTACTATTAACCAAGCTATCGACAAAGATACCGCGCAGATCGTCGCTGATGAGATGGGGTATGAGGTTAAGCACGTTGAATTCAACGAGCAGGACATCCTTCAAGATATCGCCGAAGAGGATGTTGCGACGCTGGTACCTCGCTCACCAGTGGTTACGGTCATGGGTCACGTCGATCACGGTAAGACCTCTCTTCTCGATAAGATTCGTAGTACGTCGGTTGCAGCAAAAGAAGCCGGTGGTATTACGCAGCACATCGGTGCCTATAAAGTTGAGACAGCTACTGGTCGTTCTATCACCTTCATTGATACCCCCGGTCACGCAGCGTTTACCGCGATGCGAGCTCGTGGAGCACAGGTGACCGACATCGTTATCCTCGTAGTGGCGGCAGATGATGGCGTCATGCCGCAAACCAAGGAGGCCGTGAATCATGCTCAGGCCGCGAAGGTGCCGATCATTGTCGCGATCAATAAGATGGACAAAGCTGATGCCAATCCTGACAGGATAAAAACCCAACTCGCAGAGTTTGGTTTGCAGCCAGAGGATTGGGGTGGGGACACGATGTTCCTGCCTGTATCAGCTTTACGAGGTGATGGAATCGAGGGCTTGCTCGAGAGCGTTCTTGTTCTTGCGGATGTTCGTGAACTCAAAGCTAATCCGGATCGTCGAGCGAAGGGAACGATTATTGAGAGTCGTACCGATCGCGGTCGTGGAGTGGTCGCTACAGTGCTTGTTCAGGCGGGAACTCTTCGAACGGGAGATATCTTCATCAGCGGAGCGGAATATGGCCGCGTTCGAACGATGACTGATTATAAGGGTGAAAAGCTTGCTGAGGCCGGCCCGTCAACCCCAGTGGAGATCACTGGATTGAACGGGATGCCGGAGTCAGGTGACGATTTCATGGTCGTTGATACCGAGGCGGATGCTCGTGAGGTCGCTGCTAACCGTCAGGAGGTTAAGGCTCAGAAGGAGCGGGCGCTCGCGGCTGGACCGATCAGTCTTGAGGAGTTTGCGAAGCGAGCTAGTAACCAAGCTGCGGCCGAACTCAACGTCATTCTAAAAACTGACGTTCAAGGATCGGAAGAGGCTGTGAAGCAATCGATTGAGAAGCTCTCTGGAGAGAAAGTTAAGGTGCGCGTACTTCACTCCGCGGTGGGTGGAATTAATGAGAGCGACGTTCAGCTTGCTGTCGCTTCACGCGCCATCATCGTCGGGTTCAACGTTCGAGGGGAGCCTCGAGCGCTTTCCGACGCAGAGAACTCAGGGGTTCAGGTGCGATTCTATCGTGTCATCTACGAACTCTTGGATGATGTGAAGAACGCGATGGTCGGGCTTCTTGAGCCGATTCGTCAAGAGTCCAACCTGGGCAGGGCAGAGGTTCGCGACACGTTCACGATTCCGAAGATCGGCGTCATCGCTGGATGTTATGTTACAGGTGGATTGGTACGCCGAAACGCTAACGCGCGCCTCCTCCGAGATAATCGAGTGATCCATGAGGGCAAGATGTCGAGCCTTCGTCGATTCAAAGATGACGCTCGTGAAGTGCAGGCGGGCTTTGAGTGCGGTATCGGGCTTGAAGGGTTCAATGACGTCAAGATCGGAGATGTTATTGAGGTCTACGAGTTCAAAGAGATCGCGCCAACTCTGGAATAGCGCTGGCGTGCATGGAGTAACGACATAGCAGTGGTAGTAAAGAAGTATGTCCCAACGACGAATCTTTCAGATTGGAGAGAGGATTAGAGAGGTAATCGCGGAGCAGCTGCAGCGCGTGGCCGACCCTCGATTCGACCTCGTTACTATCACCTCAGTGATGGTGTCGCCTGATCTCCGTAACGCCAAGGTCTATTGGGTGGTATCCCTCATCTCCGGGGTTGATCGGGAGCTGCGCATCAAAGAGGTGCAGGAGGCTTTTGAGAGTGCGGCGGGTCTTTTTAAGAAGACGTTGGCGAAACAGCTCGGAATCCGCTTCGTCCCAGAGGTTCGATTTTATTACGACGATACGCTCGATACAGTTGAGAACGTCGAACGTTTGATGGCTAAGGTTCGGACCACGGAAAATCCATGACGGTTCACGGCTCTATCGCTGAGGTGTTGGATCTCATTCAGAAGAGTCGACGGGCTTTTGTCGTGTCCCATGTTAATCCCGATGCGGATGCCTACGGGTCGTCTTGTGGATTGGCGCACGGACTTGTGGCTGCGGGTCTCACCGTCTCCATGTACAATGAGAGTGGCTTCGTGCCTCGCTATCGCATTATTCCCGGCGCCTCAGAGGTGTTACATGAGCTGCCCGCCGTGTTTGAGGCGGACGACCTCGTTGTCGTGTGTGATTGTGGAGCTATTGAACGGGTTGGAGATAGGTTTCTCGCCTCAATAAAAGCTGCTCCGCGACTCGTGAACATTGATCACCATACGGCTAATTCCCTTTTTGGTCATGCTAACTACGTCGTTGACGGAGGGAGCTCGACTTCGGAACTTGTGTTCGATCTGCTCACGTCTCTTGAAGAGCGAACCGGCCGGAACGATATCGTTACGGAAGCTAGCGCCAAGTGCTTGCTGGCTGGCATTATCGGTGACACAGGGTCGTTTCGTTACCCCAGCACGTCAGCAAAAACCTTTTTGGTCGCCTCTGAGTTAATGCATCGGGGGGCGCGCCCAGACATTATCACTCAAGAGCTTTTCGCAAATCAGTCTCTCGCTGCGGTTCGGCTTCAAGCCGAGGCCATGACGGGAGTGACGCTCCTTGAAGGTGGTGTTTTCGCGGAGGTCGTGGTTACCCAGGAGATGGTTAAGCGAGTAGGGGCAGAGCTCCTCGATGCGGATTCTCTCGCTGAGCGGGCTCGCGATATAGAGGGCGTTAAGGTTTCGGCTCTCTTTAAGCAAGACGTTGATATGTGGCGAGTGAGTCTCCGTGCTCGTCAGGGTGCTGTCGATGTAGCTGCGGTCGCGCAGCAGTTTGGCGGAGGTGGACATAAGCCTGCTGCCGCGTTTAGGTGGCGGCGCGATTTTGAAACTCTTAGAACGGAATTGCGAGCGGCTATAAAGAACGCGCTCGCTGGCTCACATGCGTAGTGGAATCCTTCTGATCGATAAGCCGGTGGGTATCACCTCGGCGGGAGTAGTCGCTCGGGTCAAAAGAGCGCTCAAGGCGGACAAGGTGGGCCATGCTGGGACACTGGATCCTGACGCTACCGGTTTGTTGATAGTCCTTGTTAATGGCGCAACGAAGGTGGCTTCGTACGCTGCCGATGGCACAAAGCGGTATTCGGGGGTTATTCAATTCGGTCTGACCACTAGCACCGATGACATTGGGGGCGAGGTGCTGACTCGGAGCGAATATCTCCCAGAGTTTAACGAGGTGCTCGAACGCTCTAAGTCATTCGTGGGAAGTATTGAGCAGATTCCTCCAAGAGTAAGCGCCGTTAAGATCGATGGAAGGCGAGCTCATGACCGCGCTCGTAAGGGTGAGGATTTTGAGATAAAAGCCCGCTCGGTTGAGGTGTATCGTTTTGACATCTCCCCTTTGGATCCGAATCGGGTTTCGTATGTGATTGAGTGTAGCCCCGGGACGTACGTGCGTTCGTTAGCCCGGGACCTTGGAGCGGCCCTTGGATGTGGCGGCACCGTTGAGAGTATTCGCCGGGAGGCCTCCGGCGGTTTTAATGTCGGGGATGCCGTTCCACTCGAAGAGGCCTCCTTCGACACGCTCAAAGATTGGACGCTGCTCCTTCCTCACGTGCGTTCGATCCGTCTGCCCCGAGGAGAGTGTGAGTCCTTGCTTAATGGTCGTCAGGAGTCTTTGCGATCGCTTCGTTCGCACCACGAACTTGGCGCATTGCGTTCGGAGGATCTCATCTCTTATGGATGCGAGGGAGGAACGGAGTTTCTTGGCCTCTTAAAGAAAAATAGCGCTGGGGAATTCGTTATTCAGGTGAACATCGAGCGCTCAGTCGAGTAAAAAGAGGCTGTATAATTGCCTTATTCGTTATAGGCTTCAGGAGTAATTACGGGAGGTGTTCCCGCAAGGAGAATCGATGTCATCGATAGTAATCGTTGGTGCCCAGTGGGGAGATGAAGGAAAAGGTAAGATCGTCGATGTTCTTACCGAGAAGGCTAACTGGGTGGTTCGTTTTCAAGGGGGGAATAACGCCGGTCACACGATCGTTATCGATGGTGTAAAGACAGCTTTAAGCCTCTTACCGAGTGGTATCTTACGGCCAAACGTTCGCTGTCTCCTCGGTGCGGGGGTAGTTCTCAATCCGACGGTTTTGCTCTCGGAGATGGAACGTGTGCGTTCCGCAGGGGTAGAGATATCTCCTGATCGGCTCGTTATAGATCGAGACGCGCATCTTGTTCTTGATTATCACATCCTTGTTGATAAGGCCCGTGAGTTGTCGCGGGGTGCTGATAAGATAGGCACTACTGGTCGCGGTATCGGTCCAGCATACGAGGATCGTAGTCAGCGGTCGGGAATTAGATGCGCGGACCTATTAAATCCAAGCAAGATGCGTGAGCGAGTAAGAGCTCACGTTGATGAGAAGAATAAGATCCTTAAGTATGTCCTTGAGAGTAAGGCCTGCGTGGATTTCGATGTTCTGTGGGATCGACTAGCCCAAGAGGCGGAGATTCTCGCCCCGTTTGTTGGTTGCGGTAGTCGTATAATATTCGATGCGCTCCGTCACGGTGAGAAGGTCATCTTTGAGGGGGCTCAGGGGGTTCTCCTCGATCAAGTGCACGGAACGTATCCCTTCGTGACGTCTTCATCGACGATTGCGGGAGCCGCGACGATCGGTACAGGGATCGGCCCAAAGATGATTGACTCTGTGGTCGGTATCGCCAAGGCATATTGCACTCGGGTGGGAGAGGGGCCGTTCCCCTCTGAGATCGATGGAGCCCTTGGGGAGGATATTCGCAAGCGTGGCCATGAATTTGGTACCGTGACCGGACGCCCGAGACGGTGCGGATGGTTCGATGCTGTAGCGATGAAGCGAGCTATTCGAACATCGGGGATCGATTCGCTGGTATTAACAAAGTTGGATGTCCTGAGCGGACTACCAAAGATCAAGGTGTGTATCGGATATGAGGTCAACGGCGAGCCGGTGGACGACCTTCCATCCTCCCTTGAGGGATATGATGGATTAACCCCCGTCTATACAGAGCTGCCTGGGTGGACCGAGGACATCTCCTCTCTCCGTTTGTTTAGGGACCTTCCTGTGAACGTTCAAACGTTCTTGGAGAAGCTTAGTGCCCTTATCGAGTGCCCGATTAGCTTCGCCAGTGTGGGACCAGGCCGGGAAGCAACCATTCCGGTCGATGTCCCCGAGGTTTTGCGGGCCTTTTTGTCGTAGAGGGGGTCGAAAAAGGATGAGTCGGGCCATGAACTGGTCAATTCGCCAGCTATTTACCTCTAAAACCTGGTGCTAGTATTGTTTGTCCGTGTTATCAGAGAATCGTGTTGTAACGGGTACTTAGATATGAAGAAAGAGACAGTTAAATCGATCCTTTTTACGAGCGTGGCCTCCGTAGCGCTCTTTGTTTTCTCGGACGCGCAGGGGCAGGATGGAGGGGTCTTCGCTCCCGCACCGGCAACGGCTCAGAACGCGCCTACCTTTACTGAGTCGCTGGTGAACATGCTTCCCATGCTCGCTATTTGTTACATGATCTTCTATTTCATGGTTATTCGTCCGCAGGAGACGAAGGCAAAGAAACACAAACAGCTCCTTGAGTCTCTAAAACGCGGGGATTCCGTAGTGACCACGGGCGGACTCATCGGCCGAGTGATCTCGATAGAGAGTGGGGTCGTAAACCTCGAGATAGCTCCTAATGTTAAGATTCGAGTTGAGGGATCTCACGTCCTCCGTTTTGAAAAAGATGGCTCATCAGCCGAGGCTGCGTAACCTTAGTAAATAAATCTTATGGGCAAGAACGTACAACAGAGAGCGATAATCGTTGCGGCGGTGGTTGTTGGGGCGATACTGACCCTTTTGCCGACTGTGTTGCGAGATAATTTTACTGCGAAATGGTTTACGAAACCTATCGCGCTCGGCTTGGATATTAGTGGCGGTGTCCATCTGGTATATGGAGTTAAGGCGCGTGAGGCGGTGACCTCTCGTATGCAATCCCTTCTCGCTGGGGTTCGCTCGGATCTGCGGTCGAAAAAGATAGCGGTCGCCCAGTCTCAGGTTGCCTCGGACGGATCTCTCCAGCTCGTTCTGTTGAGTGATGCGTCGTTGGAGGCCGCCAAACAGGTCATAGCAGAGAAGGCTACTGAGCTTTCGCTTGTATCCGTAGAGAATGATGGTGGTCGTCCACGTCTTCGCTTTCAGATATCAGAACAGGCAGCGAAGAAGATTGAGGTTGATGCGATCGAGCAAGCCGTCGAAACACTTCGAAATAGAGTTGACCAATTTGGTGTAAGCGAGCCGCTGATTCAACGGTCAGGAGAAGATCGTATTATTCTCCAGATGCCGGGCGTTTCTGATATCAACGCGGTAAAGAAAGTCGTCGGCTCGGTAGCGCGGCTTGAGTTCCGGCTCGTGCCGAGCGCTGCTACGGCGCAAGGTGTTGGTACCACCTCGATGCGCAACAAGGCTGGTCAGACCGTTGTCGTCGAGGATCAGGCGCTCATGACGGGAGACGCTGTTGCTGATGCTCGAGTTGATTTCGATCCGCAGGGGCAGGTTGAGGTTTCTCTTAAACTCTCCTCTCTCGGAGCGCAGACCTTCGCCCGTATTACTTCAGAGAACGTGGGCCGTCAGTTGGCGATAATTCTTGATGGTATCGTTTACTCAGCTCCTGTAATTCGCGATGCGATTACTGGTGGTAACGCCAGCATCTCTGGCGGTTTCACGGTCGACGAGGCTCGACAGCTCAAGATAGTTCTAAAGGCCGGAGCGTTACCCGCTCCCCTTGAAGTGCTTGAGGAGAGAACGGTTGGTCCAACGCTTGGAAAGGAGTCTGTTAAAAAGGGGCTCCTCGCGATGGCGATAGGTTTCGGCGTTATCTCCCTCTTCATGGTTGTGTACTACCTAAAGTCAGGAGTTGTGGCTGTGGGTACCCTCGTAATGAACGCGGTGGTGATGGTTGCGTGCCTCTCACTGTTCGGAGCGACTCTGACCTTGCCAGGTCTCGCCGGGCTTGCTCTTACGATAGGTATGGCGGTCGATTCGAACGTCATTATCTTCGAGCGTATTCGTGATGAGATCCGAACGGGCGCGTCGAGGAATGCGGCGGTTTCAGCAGGTTTTGATAAGGCATTCGGCGCGATATTTGACGCTAACGTGACAACACTTCTTGCCGGTGTTCTGTTGTATTACTTCGGAACGGGCGCCATTCGAGGATTCGCTGTAACGCTTTCAGTCGGCGTTCTTACAACCCTCTTCTGCGCGGTATTTGTTGCGCGCTTGTGCTTCGATGCGTTGGAGCTCAAGGGGAAGCAGGGGCTTTCGATCTAATAAGGGAGAGATTCTACTATGCGCGAGCTTTTATCCACTAATACTTCGATCGATTTCATGGGCAAGCGAGGCGTGTGCTTACTGCTCTCTCTTATCGCGGTAGCTCTTTCCGTGTATGTGTTCCTTACTAAGGGGGACTCAAAGTACGGGACTGATTTCAGTGGAGGACACGAGTTTCTTGTGTCATTCAAAGGCGACTTCGACAGCGAGAAGATACGCGCGGGCCTTGCGAGTCAAAAGGTTGAGGATGCTCGAGTTCAAGCTTTTCAGGGGGAAGCCTCGGAGTACTCGATCCGACTCTCTCAGGGGGGTAACTCTGATGAAGTTCGAGCGAAGGTCGAGGGAGCATTGAAGGGCGCGTTTGGCGATACGTTTGAAATTCTTAAGACTGACTATGTAGGTCCTACCGTTGGACGAGAGCTTCGAACGAGTGCCATAACTGCTGTTGTGCTCGGAATTATCGGGATGCTCGTCTATATAGCGTTTCGGTTTGAGTTTTCGCTCGGTGTTGGAACCATCGTAGCTCTCTTTCACGATGTTATTATCTCAACAGGTCTCTACGTGGCTTCAGGGCATCTGATCGGCATGGCAACCTTGGCTGGCGCCCTTACGATCGTCGGTTATTCAGTCAACGATACGGTAGTGATCTTCGACCGCGTTCGAGAGGAACGTGGCAAGAAAAGGGGAGCTCGGCTCGTTGATATCGTCAATGAGGCGATAAACTTTACCCTTTCAAGAACGATAATCACGCACATGCTCACACTCTTCTCCGCGTTGGCTCTCTACGTTATCGGGGACGGTGAGATTAAGGATCTGAGCCTCTACCTTGTAGCGGGTATCGTGCTTGGTGCCTATTCGACGATATTTATCGTCTCTCCGGTCGTGATCCTTCTCGAGGGTAAAAAGGGCACTAAGGTAGCTCCCACGATTCGAGAGGCGCAGGTTTCTCGGGGATAGTCCGAGCACGAATAAGGGCTTCGATGGGCGGGTGAGTAGTGCCGCGGCGCGGCTAAAAGCCGCTTGCGGTTGTCTTGTCCCGAGCGGATGCCGTCCAATGTGCCATCCTAAAGATCTGCAGGACGCTCCCCCGAGGATCTTTTACTCGTGCTACCTGGTCTGGCGTGGCGGGTACCTCAAAGGTGTTGCTCATAAAGGTGCTGGTGGATTTCATCTCTCGACAGGCTTTATCCCAGAGCTTTGCCATTGGAGCTGGCGAGAGGAAGGTGTAGACGAAGTCGCTCTCAGCAAGTGATACGTTCCACATGCTTTGAAAATAGATTCGAACAGGTCGTTTTAAGAATATCGCCTTCGTTCGACCCACAATCATCGGAATGAAGCCTATCTCCACCCCGATAAATCTCCCGTTCGGTCGGTGTTGAGCCAAAAAGAAGAGGAGGTCGCCAAAGCCACAACCGATATCGATGAACACAAAGGTCTTATCTAGAGGGAGCTCTGCGAGGATTAGTGGATAGGCCTCTCTGCTGGTTGGATAGTACGGTACGCGCGTCCACAAGGCGGGGGCGTAGATGAGGACGAGTGCTATGAGCGGAACGAGAAATACATAGCTTGGGATCTCCACGGCGAACGTGATCGCGATGGTCAAGGGAAGGATCGTGTTAAGAATTTGCCACGGGGCCGAGAGCCCAAGGAAGCGAGCGGTAGAATATCCGATGAGTGGCGCGAGAAAGAGTGACGCCATCGTGGATTCATGCACGGTCCAGAGGGATAGAGTTGTGGCGACCGCCACAAGTTGTACCAAGAACGTTTGGACCGTGAAAAGCAAAGCTGCATATGGGGTAGGCCTTCCGGTCATGATTGCCTCTCCTCACCGATCTTTTTTGGAAGCTCCGACCGTACGTCGCCCGAGTAGAGAGCGTTGATCGGGGCGCAGGCTTGAGCGAGAGAAACGGGGTCAGTGAGAGGTGGGGTCTTTATAAGGAATCGAATGTAGAGGTCTCCGCGTGCTCCATCAGCTAGGAAAACGCCCTGTCCCTTGAGGCGAACCTCCTTCCCACTCTGCATCCCCGGTTCTATGGTTACCAGAAGAGGTTCTCCTAATGACGGCACCTGTATCTTTGCTCCAGTAATCGCCTCGGAGATGGTGATCGGGAGATTCATGGTGAGGCCTCGATGCGAGATTGAGAGCCACGGATGGTCAGCGACTCGGATAACGACGATTACCTGTTCTCTGCTCTCGGCGTGGCTTTGTGCTTTTACTATACTACCCTGTCTCACACCGGCAGGGATGAGTACCGAGAGCTTGTGAGTGCCGCCATCTGCTTCTGGTATTTCAATGGATTTTCTAACTCCGCTAATAGCTTCGAAGATAGATATCGAGACTTCGACTACTGAAAATGAGGAGATGGCAGATTTCTTCGGAGGTGTTTTTTTTGCCGCAAAGGGATCGATCCACGTTTTTAACGTTTCTGCGGTTGACCGAGCTTGCGTGGCGAGTTTCTTTACGCGAGCGGTGATGTTCTCCGACGCGTCAGCCTTCAGGCGTGAGGAGATCCGGACAACGGTTCTTTTCGTCGGGCCTTTCTCTTCTGCCTCGCTTCTTTGTGTACTTTGAGTGGTGCTTTGACCCGATTGTTGCGGACGCGGTGCCGGCCTCTTCACGGTCGAGTGCGCTGCTTGTTGTTGCCTTCTGTAGGCTTGATGAGCGCGATCGAAAGCGGTTGAGAAGGTATCGAGTAGGTCACGCTCCTGGTCGTATGCCTTTCGCTGTAATGGGTCGGAGAGCACTTCGTATGCCTCTGATATCCACCGAAACTGTTCTGTGGTGGATCTCCCGGGATTTACATCGGGATGGTAGCGGCGGGCTAGTATTCGATAGGCGCGACGAATCTCAGCGTTCGTAGCCGCTGAAGAGAGGCCGAGAGTTTTGTAATGGTCTCGCATAGGTGGCGTAGGTACGCACTCAGTGTCCTGGGGCGAAAACCCCCTTTACTAGATGTATACCGGAGGGGTAAGGGCTCGGTTTCCCCGGTCGTACTGCGTGGGTGTCGAACACGGCTAGATAAGATCCTGAAACGCTTATAGAAATGCGAAGGGCAATAATGGCCGCCGAAACAGAGTCTTACTTCTTAGGCGCTGAGCTGCATCCCTCGCTTGCCATTGAGGGCAGGGTGATCCGGACCCCGGTATCGTCGGAGGTTAACGGAAGCGATCCTAAGGTTTCATGAAGGGCTTGCATCGTACTCATCACAGCCGCTCTCTCTTCGGGACGGTAATGTGACAGGTCTTGATCGATCACCTTCGCGGTCTCTTCCGTAAACTCACCGGAGGTTACTGCGATACTATCGTTGTAGGCGACGAGATGTCCGAAAAAGTAACTTTTGTCCTTAATGTCACTCTTCGGATTTAATTGTTCGGGATGCTTTAGAGGATTGTAGCGAGCGAAAAGCTCATCGAACTTTTCGACTAACTTGTCTGACCAACGTAATCCTTTTCCTCACGGCGAAGGTCGTGTTTAGAGGGGATGTGATCCTTTAGAGCGGATTCATTGCTTGCGCAGATGGATGGGCGCTCTATGTGAATAAGCCGGCATGGAGGTGTGCGATGCTGCTCGATCGCTTGCAGGACGTTCAGACAGGGTTCGATAGGAGCCCCTTCAGCAGTAAGGAATATGATAACATCTTTGATTGCTTGGAATTTGAGCAGGGAGGATGGTCGAGGTGAAAGAGTCGACGTCTGTGTTCCGGCGCTTTACTTTAGGTCGGCTAGGTTGTTAATATCCCTATGGAAATTACTTTAGGGATGTGGAAATGATAGCTGCTCACCAACGAGAGAAGACACGCAAAGTTCTAGTTACCTCCGCGCTTCTCTACTCAAACGGTCGTCTCCATGTGGGACATATGGCGGGAGCGTATATCCCAGCAGATATCTATGTTCGTTATCTCCGACTGGCCGGTGCTGATGTGCGTTTTGTGAGCGGCTCGGATGATTACGGTGTTGCGATCATGATGACCGCCGAAAAGGAGGGCAAGACTCCTGCAGAGGTTGCGTCGCACTATCGAAGAACTCATATCGAAGATTTTAAAGGGATGGGGATTAGCTTTGATCTCTACAGCGGTACGAGCGTTAATCCGTATCACACCAAGATGAGTCAGGATTTCTTCAAGGCGATCCACGATCGGGGGTACTTTGAGAAGAGGACCGCCCGTCAATTCTACGACGAGGGGCGGGGAGTTTTTCTTCCGGACCGCTACGTGAAGGGTACGTGTGGTTATTGTAATACGAAGGACCAGAACGGCGACCAGTGTGAAAACTGCGGTAAGGTTCTCGATGTTGATCACCTGAAAGACGCGCGCAGCACTGTGTCGGGAGATCCCGCGGTCGTGCGCGACACGGTACACTGGTTTCTTGACCTTGCGCGATTTGAGAAAGAGGTGACCACTTGGCTTGATAAGGCGGAGCTTCGCGAGGGAACTAAAGCGTACGTTCGCGGATTGCTCGGTACTGGTCTTGTAAAGCGCGCGATGACTCGCGATATCTCCTGGGGTATCCCAGTGCCGCTCGACGATCCTGATGCAAAGAATAAGGTTCTCTATGTGTGGTTCGATGCTCCAATCGGCTACATCTCAAACACGATTGAGCTTGCGGCCCAACGTGGAGAGAGTTTAGAGAGTGGCGAGGCTGCATGGCGCGCTGATGATACAGAGATAGTGCACTTCATCGGTGAGGATAATACTATCTTTCACTGTGTTATTTGGATCGCGATGTTGTCCGCCGAAGGCAAGATGAAGCTCCCAAAGGGGGTTTGCGTCAACAATTTCCTCAATATCCAGTTCCCTGGAAAGGACGTAGAGAAGATATCGAAGTCGCGTGGCTCCGCGGTATGGATCGGTGATTACCTTGCTGAGGGTGGAAATCCGGATGCGCTGAGGTACTACCTCACTGCAATCGCTCCTGAGAAGGCTCGCACTGTGTATAACCCTGAAGATCTCTATCAGCGGTTCAACACGGATCTGGCGGATACGGTTGGCAACCTCGTGAACCGTATCACCTCGTTCACCATTAAACACAGTGGTCCAGCGGTTCCCTCTTTTAAGAAAGAGTGTGTAGTGCCGGCCGATGAGAAGCTGATTGCGGTCCTTAATGAAACGCATGAACACGTCACGCGTAGCCTCGAGGAGCGGAGCTTTAAGGGAGCGCTTGAAGGCGTAATCGAGTTCGCTCGCCATTGTAACCGCTATGTCGATGAAAAAGCCCCCTGGTCGACCCGTAAGACGGACATGGACACAACCGTTGTAACGCTGGCGCACGCTCTTCGGGCTATTCACGGGTTGGGAGTGATGCTTCTTCCCTTCATTCCGACTGCGGCGGAGAAGATCCTATCTGCCTTTGGTCGACAGGTGGGCGACGTGCGGTGGCATGATGCCGTAGGCTTTAGCCTGGAGGGCGTCTCTCTCCAGCAGCCCCCGATACTTTTTCAGAAGACGGAACGTAAGGAATCGGCGAGCACGTAGCAGATTCAACCTTTTCAATTCTGGGTTTTCATGGTGATCTAAGGGTCTTGGGCGCGCGTAGTTCCGCGGCGCAGTTTTCGATGTAAACCTATGCACAACGCGACCGTACTTCAGGACGATACTCAATGGGCACTCTCCGTTCAGCAATGGGTTGCTGACGCGGGTATTCTCAATGAGGATGTCGAGGCGAGAGTGCTTGATGCGTTCACCGCGGTTCCTCGTATTCACTTTGTTGAACCGCTCTATCACCACCATGTGTATAAAGATGTTGAGCTCCCGATTGACGAAGGGCAGTGGTTAACGAAACCATCTATTCAGATTCGGATGATGGGGTTGATAAATCTGAACAAACGGATGCGGATCTTGGAGGTGGGGTTCGGGAGTGGGTATCTGTGCGCCGTGATGGCAGCGGCGGGCGCGCAGGTGTTCGGAATCGATTCGATCGGAACTCTTGCGCAGACCTCTCGTCGACATCTCGATGCGCTTAAATATCACGGCGTAATAGTGAGGCGCGGAGAAGGTCGTAAGGGATGGTCTGATGCCGGGCCCTTTGATGCAATTGTAGTTTCCTATCAAGTTTTGACCGAAGGGGAGCTTCCCCTCTCGCAACTCGCTGATGGCGGCGTGCTCGTGGCGCCCATGACCGAAGACTGTATTACGCGGTTGGCTGTGTGGCGAAAAACAACATCCGGCTTCAAGAAGGTAACGTTTGAAGAGGTGGAGTTTCGATAGCAGTTCTCTTTGCAAAGGGAGTGGTGCATGCGGAAGGTTTTATTTCTAGTGCTCGTAGTGGCTGTTGCAGGGTGCAGTGGTTTGCGCCCGCGGCCCGTTTCTGACGGCGAAGTTATCTACACCGCTGTCAAAGGCGATTCTCTCGCGCGCGTGGCGAAGCGTTCTGGTATCTCTGTTGAGGAACTCGCAGCGCATAATGGCGCGGAAAAGTCGGCCGCTATTCACGTTGGACAGATTCTGAAGATTCCGGCGGTGGGGCCGTTAACGAGTGAGGGGCCAACGTCAACGTTCAAAGGCGATGCTCAGACAAGGATGGTGAGCATTACTCGGGTAAAGCCGTACGTCGGTAAATTTTCATTTCCGGTGCAAGGCGCCCGCTTTACCTCTCCCTTCGGCTATCGATGGAGACGGTTTCACGAGGGGGCTGATTTCGCTGCGCCCGTGGGTACTCCCATCTACGCGGCGCATAGTGGCACCGTCGTGTTCACGAGTGAGGGGCACGGTAAATATGGGAAGATCGTTGTCATAAAAGGCGAAAGCCTCATCACGGTGTATGGGCATAATAGTAGAAATATCGCCTCAGTCGGCGATGTGGTCGATAAGGGTGAGCAAATCGCAAACGTCGGGGAGACAGGAAAGACGAGTGGTCCACACTTGCACTTCGAAACACGGGTGCTGGATGAGGCTGGAAGGTATGTAGCGGTCGATCCGTACATCTTCTTCGTTAGAATGGGGCCGTCGTAGCCGGCCGGGGCGTCGAAATAGCCCCTTTTATTGGCCCTTTTCAATCAAGTTGGCGCCCTTAGGGTATTTTGCTATGGTTAGGGGAGTGCGCCCGTAGCTCAGTTGGATAGAGCACAAGTTTCCTAAACTTGGGGTCGGGAGTTCGATCCTCTCCGGGCGCACCAGTCATAATTCCGCAGGAATTATGACTGGTAAGTCTGGAGCTGCTCGAACTCCCGAGTTATCGATTTGAATCGCGAGCTGGCGAGCGATTCGCCGATTCTGCCCCTGTCCATGGGGCAGGGAACAGCAGAAGCGGAACAGGCCAACATGGGGAGTTCGGCCGCGTAATAATAATTCCGCAGGAATTATGACTGGTAAGTCTGGAGCTGCTCGAACTCCCGAGTTATCGATTTGAATCGCGAGCTGGCGAGCGATTCGCCGATTCTGCCCCCGCCTTCCCAGCACGAAAAGCTAGGACTCATGTATGAGTTGCTGATACGCATCTTGAATTTCGAGCATCTTCGTGTGCGCAAGTTTTTTCAGGTCCTCCCCGAGATGGTCAACTCGGTCAGGATGGTATTGAAGAGCCAACTCTCGATATCGTCGCTCTATCTCCTCACGGGAGGCGCTCTTCGGTAGGTCGAAAACCTCGAAGGGGGACTTCGGTAATCGACTAGCAGGTGATTCCTCTTTGTTCGAAGAGCTCTCATCTTTGCTTGTCTGGCCGGTTCCCTTCCATGACCGCCAGGCCACAAATAAGAGCACGGCGAGGTCGTCGACCCGTCCGAAAGGGCCGAAGATGTCGGGAACCAGATCGAGTGGAAAGACAAAATAGACGAGGGCTAGGATGAGTGCCCCCTTTGGGCTTTTGAGAAATTCCATGCGCGCAGCATACTCCCAAGAGATCGTTCGTTCAAAGGGGCGGGAGTGGTTATCTAGGCTTTTAAGCCCCTCGTATTGGGGGCTTTATGCGAAAAAATGCTGTCGAAGTGTCGGCTTTATGAGTTACCCTCCGATATGAGCGGTGCATGACGGCCGTTATGTTTGGCCACACAAGGCTCCCGAAAACAGGTATACTATGAACGATACTACCATCAAAAAAGAGATCCTCGCCGCGTTGAGTCACCCTGAGGCTGAGGATGGGCTCTATTTCAATAATCTCATCGTGGTTCACGAAGAGGAGGAGAGGCCGATCGTTCGTGGAGAGGAATCGGAGATTATGCTTGTCCTTCGGCAGCTCGTTTCCTCGGGTGATGTTGAGACGAGTGGAGCCGGACAGGAAACTATCTACAAATTGAAGGGCTGATTCGAAAGCCTTGATCGTTCTTTATCGTTGCGGTGGATTAGTGTCGGCCTCACGCAGGGGCTTGGATCCAGAGCAATCTATGCGTCAGGGTATGCCATCTTAAGAAGCTCACTATAATTTCGACACACGTCTGTTGAAGTAAAGATCCCAACGAGTTTTCCATTTCGTGTGATGAGAGCGGTGCTTACTCGAAACTCAGACATGTGCATGACGACATCATCCGCAGGTGTGTTGTATTCAACGATGTAGGCTTCAAGGTTGCAGACATCTCCCACGTGTAGTGTTTCACCTTCGGCGGAGGCGCCAGCAAGAGCAAATGCAAGTTTAAGGTCGCGATCTGAAATTATTCCTACAAGACGTCCCTCTGATGTGACGGGAAGGTGACGAATGCCCTCTGAACCCATGATCGCCTGAGCCTCGTGAATAGTATGAGACGCCTCAATTGAGTGAGGAAAGGGAGTCATCATGGAATCAATGTGGGGCATGGGCTTCATACGGACCTTTCAAAATCGATATTCTCCGGAGCTGCTAACTCCCTTACGGGGCTTAACCGCACCCCCGTGTAATCGACGTACAGACTCGAAATCTTTACCTCGAATAACGATTTGTAGGGGATGATACTGCTTTCATGCAACAGGTAGAGTTGCGACAGGTTGATAGGAAACCGTTGTTCTGGGTCCACTGGTAGCGGTGTCTACCTTATATGAGGGGGTTACCTCGTTTGGGAAGGGACGGTTTGTGGAGGATGAGTTCCCGGAGCGCAGTATACGATTCGACAACAAAGGTTGGTTTCGACCGTAAGAGCTCCTCAAGGGAGAGGAATTCATGATTTTCGGCCGGGGAGAAGGCTATCGATTTTGCTCCTGCCTTTCCCGCTGCATGCACGTCCGAATCCCAGTCTCCAACGAAGAAGGTATCTGAGGGGGAAACGTTAAGCCTATTGATGGCGTGATGAACGGGCTCTGGGTCGGGTTTCCCGTTTGCGACATCGTCAATTGTGATCAACGCGTCGAAAAGCTCTCGTATATTCCATCGTTCAAGGATCGGCTCCACGTTCGCCCTTCGCGAGTTTGTAACGATGCCCGTTTTAAATCCGTTGTTGCGGATCTCTTGTAATGCCTCTAGGAGTCCCGGATATGGCTCCACATCATCCATTCTAGCTCGCACACGGGCCCAGATAGATTCCTTGAAAATTTCAGGGTCTGAGATGGCGAGGGACTTTACAACCTCTCGTTGGCATCGATGAAAGCAGTTGTTTATTAACTCGGGAGCCTCGAGTTCGATGCCCCTTTCTGCAAGGCTCGCCCGATATGCGTCCCTCCAGACATGCAGGGTGCGACCCATCGTTCCGTCAAAATCAAAGAGGACTGCTCGGGGTGTTTTGTCGTCCTTAAGGGGGGTTTTTACTGCCATAGGGCGGGCATAATACCGCCTTCTGCAGGCTAACTCTACTCCGCAGGAAAGAGATTTGGCACCGAGAGGTACCGTTCTCCTGTGTCGTAACAGAAGGTTAGAATCGTTGCCCCTTCGGGGATCTCGGGTAATTTCTTGTATACCGCCGCAAGGGACGCTCCAGAGGATGCGCCGATAAATAGCCCTTCCTCGCGAGCGGCCCTGCGAGCGAATTCGAACGCTTCGTCGTTCGTTACCTGTATCACTCCATCGAGGAGGGGGGGGGTTAGGTTGGTAGGGATGAAGCCGGCGCCGATTCCCTGGATCGGATGTGGCGAAGGTGCTCCCCCGCTAATTACCGGCGAAGCTGCCGGCTCCACGGCAAACACTTTCAGCTTTGGAAAACTCTCTTTTAAGATCTCGGCGCACCCCGTGATGTGACCTCCGGTGCCAACGCCCGTTATGAGGTAATCGATCCCCTCTGGAAAGTCGGCAAGGATCTCCGCAGCGGTCGTCCGTCTATGTACTTCGATGTTTGCTGGGTTTTCAAATTGCTGGGGCATCCACGAGTTTGGAGTCGACTCTAGTATCTCTTTGGCTTTCTCGATTGCGCCGCGCATCCCCTTTTCTCGGGGAGTCAGTAAGAATTCGGCTCCGTAGGCCAGCATGATTCGGCGTCGCTCGATTGACATCGACTCTGGCATCACAAGCACCAAGCGGTATCCTTTCACGGCAGCGACCATTGCAAGTCCGACTCCGGTATTGCCCGATGTCGGTTCGATTATAGTGCCTCCCGATTTGAGCACGCCACGAGCCTCAGCGTCCTCGACCATTGAGAGGGCTATTCGATCTTTAATGCTTCCCCCCGGATTAGCCCGCTCAAGCTTCATCCAAACCGAGTGTTTTGAAGGATAGAGACGATTGATCTTTACGTGTGGGGTGTTTCCAATAGCTTGAAGAACCGATTGTGCTTTCATAGTGAATGTCCGTTTGTTATTTGCAATGTTCAAGTGCGCTTTCGAGGTCCCGGATTACATCATCGGGATGTTCTATGCCTATTGCGAGGCGGATGCCCCCCGGATCTAGGCCGCGCGTTACCTGTTCTGCTGCCGAGTACGCTGAGTGAGTCATGGAGCCTGGGTGCTCGATTAATGTCCGGATCTGTCCGAGGCTAACGGCGAGGGTTATCGCATAGGCGTTCTCCGCGATGTAATCCATCATGCGCATCCCTCGGGCGCGTGATTCCTCTGGGGTGCTCCCTTTGAGAATGAAGTACACCATAAAGCCCGGCGCGAAATCTCCATAATAGTCGATCATCTGCTTGCGAGCGAGATCGTACTGCGGGAAGGAGGCTAACCCTGGATATCGTACCGTCTCAACCAAAGGATGCTGTTCAAGGAATTTCGAAACGTTGTAGGCATTCTGTTGTTGTCGCGGAAATCGCAACGGAAGTGTGGGTAGTCCGTGAGTAAGAATGTTCCACGCCACGGTTGGAGAGAGGGTGCCGCCGAAATCTTTTCGGTGAAGGATGAGTGGTGTGAAGAATTCTTTGCGAGTTACGACTGCGCCGCCCATTTCAACTCCGAATCCTGAGATCCCTTTTGTAAGGCTGTGCACGACTACATCAATCCCGAGAGGGATCGGCCGTTGGCCGTAAGGAGTGCAAAAGGTGTTATCCATGACCGTAAGGATTCTTTTGTCCGGTGCTCGGTTCAGATTGAGCTTAGCAACGGTCGCGGCAACCGCTTTGATGTCGACCAGTTCCAGGCTGGGGTTAACTGGGCTCTCAATATAGACGACACGAGTGTTCTCGTTAGCAAGCTCCTCGATCTTGGACGGGTCGCGAAGATCTTCGAAGTGAACCGTCATGCCAAACTTGGACATCCAGTTGGTGAGCAAGCTGTAGGTGCACCCGTAGAGAGTTCGGTGCGCAATGATCTCCGAACCGGCGTTGAGTGCGAACGTTAACGCAGCGTGAACGGCGGCCATTCCTGTCGCGAAGGTAACGGCGCACTCGGCTTGCTCCGCTATAGCAAGGGATTGTTGGAGCATGTTGTTGTTCGGTTCGCCCATTCGATCGTAAACGTAGATCGGATCGGTTGCGAATCCTGGTTGACCGATCGCTTCAAATCCTTCGGCTCCGCGGCTGGCGGAATCCAAACGGAATGTGCTTGACGCGGTGATCGGTGGCACAACGTGATGCTTGTAATCCCACGTTGAGGTGAAGGACTCCCCATAAATGAGTCGGGTTGGAATCGAATAGGTTCGTTCGTCGAGCTTCTTAAGTGTCATAGGTGCCCCAAGAATTGCACCTTCCGGGGGCTTTTAACAAGGAATAAGCTTCGGGCGTCTGAGCTTCCTCACGGTGGGTTGAGTGAGAGGCCCAGGTGTTACTTCGAGCCTCGTTGACGCGCTACCTCATACAAGATGATTGAAGCTGCGCAGCTCACATTCAGAGATGAGAGCGCGCCACCGATGGGTATCTTCACGGTCGTATCGCACACATCCCAGTAGCCTTTCGACATCCCAACCGTTTCATTTCCGAGGACAAGCACCGTGGGTCTTTTGAAGTCTACGTCAGGAAGGAGGGCGGATGCCTTACCACTACTGCCTACGACCTGATACTCGAAGCCCCTTGCTTTGGCGTTCTCGACCCACTCCTTTACTCCGGTGTGCGAGGGGGTGGTGGTTACTGGCAGTGCGAAGAGTGCTCCCATGCTGCCTCGGACCACAAAGGGATCGTAGATATCAACAGCGTGACCTGAGATGATAATGCCTTGGGCACCGAGTGCGTCTGCGGATCTAATCGATGAGCCGAGATTGCCTGGGCTCGCGGGTCGGTCGAATACTACCACCAATCCGTTCTCGGATGGCGAAATGGCGTCGGGAGAGAGTTTGCGTTGAGACACGAGAGCAAGGATCTCAGAGGTCTCATCCTTTTCGCTGAGCTCGGCCATAAGTTCTGGAGCGAGCTGCCAGTGCTCTAAGGCCTTTTCCGAATCGAGTAGTTCGTGAGCCCACTGAGAGAGCGGCTTATCTTCCGCATAGAGGAGGGCTGTAATCTCCCAACCATATCGTACCGCTAGATTAATTTGAGCCACTCCCTCCACAAGAAAGATGCCGTGCTGGTAGCGCTTTTCCCTATTTCTTTTAACCACCTCGGCGCGCTGAAAGTTGTTGTCTTTCTTCCGGACAGAGATAGGTTTTGGTGCGGTGTTTGATTTGGTGGGTGTCATGGGGCGTACTTCCTGAAGAGCTCCCATCAGGGTATGTCACTTCTTTTTCTGGGTCAAAGCAGGTGTGAAAAAGGAGTCCGAAGGGGCCTTTTTGAAACCCTTGTCTTGATAGGTAGAACAACGCGCTGAAAGTGCTGTTTTTTTTGCTTTTTGTTGCAATCGGTTTTGACAGATTTTCATCATACTTTTATAACCTTCCTTGTGTTGTTAGCTGGTTAGGTTATGTAACGGGTTAGAAGCCCACTTTCACAAAGGGAGAGTGGAGCGTAAACCGGATAGTAACTCTGAGCTGTTTAAGCTCTTCGTTTTAAGGGGTCCGTGTGAACAAATCAGAACTCATCGAGAAGTTGGCACAACGCTGTGGAATAAATGTCGTTCAGGCTGAGGAGGTAGTTAACCTCGTGTACCGCAAGATGCGTGACACGCTCGTTAGTGGTGGCCGAATCGAGATCCGAGGTTTCGGAAGCTTCGTTGTAAAGGAGTACGGGGCGTACGAGGGCCGTAACCCTAAAACTGGCGAGAAGATTCCTGTTCCACCGAAGAAGCTTCCCTTCTTTAAGGTAGGTAAAGAGCTCAAGGAGCGCATCGACCGAATCGAAGGTGAGGGTAAGTAAATAGACTTTCACTCTCGGTCTTTTGCAAGACTTGAGGTATACAAAAAGCCGCTCCTCGTGAGCGGCTTTTTTATTGTGATGTACGATGACAAACCACCCAACGCATAGCTCTGAATCTATCGCCCCGCACCCTCATGCCCGGTTCTGTGTAACTGAGCTCGTATCTTCTCGCTACGATGTTTCAAACGGCGAAGAGGTGAAGGTTGGCCACGAGCGGCCTGTACTCTGGGATGATCGGAGAGAGGGGCTGGATCTCGTTCGCGCCGCTCATGGCGAGGTGGTTAAACTTTACAGTTCGTACATGCAATCTCCTCCGAAGCCGGGGTGGAATATCCTGCTCACCGGGGGTGACGCCGTTCACGGCTATACCTGGACCCTCTACGGGATCACCCCGCACCAATAGATAGCGGGTGGCTCATGACTCTGGGTTGAGGCCGATAGTCGTATCATGCGCCTCAGATAGTTCGGAAGAAGGCTGGTCCGAAGGAAACCTCCTCATGACGCCAGGTTAAAGCGTTCTTGTGCGGTCAAGCACTTTTTTCTCTGATTCTCCGAACGTGCAACTTGTACCAAATTGGTAACCTTTTCCTGGGAGTGTCAAAAATTTGAACATCGCCTAGTAGCCCCTCGCATCTGAAGGATAGGTGAAATTTGCAGGCGTGAGACAATTTGTTTCGGGCCCGGTTTCAGCGTGAGGTATACTGGGCAACACAGGTAGAAGTTCCCAGGTTTTTTTTGGAGTCAGTCATGGATATTCGAACTGGATCGTCAATCAAGGAAGAGACAACGACTATCAACACCACCCTTGGTGAGCTCGTTGAGGCCATAACTGACATCGCCCTTCAGGCGGGAAAGACGGAGGAGGAGGGCTATGCGCTCGCTTCACTCACGCTTGAAAAGATCCTTCGCGAACAACGTCGTCGCGAGATGGAAGAGGTGTAAGACCTCTCGTTCCTTTCTAGGGAGCGTCGGGCCCATGGTGCCCGACGCTCTTTGATTCACGCCCGATTCCCACTAATTCCGCTCAAAATAAGGTCCATTTCTTACTGATTTGGTCCCAAAACTTGCCACAACGAGTCACCTCTGGCAGCCTAACCGTAAGGGCCTATTCCCCTTATGTTGTGAAAGGATTCTGCCATGGCTTCCCTATCGAAAACACCCGTCGTCGCGATCGTCGGCGCCACTGGATTGGTTGGTAACGAGATGCTCGTAGTTCTTGAGGAGCGTAAGCTTCCCGTGGCGGAGGTGCGACTGTTTGCTTCGCAAGACTCCGTAGGGGAGGTCTATAAATTTCGTGAGGATGAGGTCACCGTAAAGCTCTTGGAGGAGGACTCCTTTGAGGGTGTTGATATCGCGCTGTTCGCGACTTCGTCGGAGCTCTCCGCTAAGTTTGTGCCGCTCGCTGTAAAAGCCGGCGCCATCGCAATCGACAACTCAAGCCACTTTCGAATGAGCCCAGACGTCCCCCTGGTGGTACCGGAGGTGAATTTTGAGGCCGCTTTCGGGAAGAAAATTATCGCTAATCCAAATTGCTCTACGATACAACTCGTCCCCATTCTGAACGAGCTTCACAAGCTTGCTGGTCTGAAGCATGTTGTGGTCTCTACCTATCAATCAGTTTCAGGGGCGGGAAAAGCGGCTCTCGACGAGTTGTGGTCTCAAAGCATCGCGGTGTTCAATCAGCAGGAGATGACGCACGAAGCTTTTCAACATCAGATCGCTTTTAATTGTATTCCGCAGATTGATGTGTTTCTTGATAACGGATTTACCAAGGAAGAATACAAGATTATCAACGAGAGTCGGAAGATTCTGGGTCTTCCATCGCTTAAGATCACAGCTACCGCGGTCCGAGTTCCGGTGTTCTATGGGCATGCCGAGAGCGTGTTCATAGAGACCGAGCGGGAGATTAGCCCAGAGGCGTTCATTCGAGCGGCAGTCAAGGTCCCGGGTATCGTCGTTCACGCGGCCTCTGAGGAGTATCCGATGCAGCTTGATGTAGCGGGTAACGATGAGGTTCACGTGGGAAGAATTCGCCAGGACGAGTCTGTTCCTTATGGGCTCTCTCTCTGGATAGTTGCTGATAACGTTCGCAAGGGAGCGGCGCTTAATGCGGTTCAGATTGCGGAACGGCTTTGCGCTGCCTAAGCATGGAGAGGACTCGTGCCGCAGGTTAAGCTCATAGTGGAATACGACGGCGCGGGTTTTTGCGGATGGCAAAAGCAACCGGGTCAACGTACGGTTCAACTTGAGCTCGAGCGTGCACTACAGGTCGTATGTCGCCAATCCATCGGTCCCCTGCACGCAGCGGGGAGAACTGACTCTGGGGTTCACGCAAGGGGGCAGGTCGTAACATTCTTCGTCGAACAACCACCCGAGATGTTCAAGATCATGGCAGGGGTCAGCCACCTTATGAAAGGGGAGCTCGCTGTTGTTGCCGCTGAGGTTTGTCCGGATGCGTTTCATCCAGGGCACGATTCAACACATAAGCAGTACTCGTACCGGATTATGAATCGTCCAGCCCCTCCCGTGCTTGATGCTCGGCAGATGTGGCACATCGGTGTTCCTGTTCTTGATTTTGAGGAGATGAGGCGACAGGCGCAGGCATTAGTGGGTACCCACGATTTCTCAGGGTTTCGAGATTCCGAGTGCTCGGCGAAGACGCCAGTAAAGACGATCTACTCGCTTACTCTCGATATGCGCGATGGGTTGATCGTAGTAAGGGTTATAGGATCGGGGTTCCTTAAGCAGATGGTTCGCAATATCGTTGGAACTCTCGTGGATGTTGGCCGAGGACGGCTTGAGGGCCGCACCGTCAAGCAGATTCTCGATATGAAGGATCGTCGTCTCGCCGGAATGACCGCTCCGGCTCATGGATTGTGTATGGATTGGATCTCGTACGATCCCCTTCCTCCACACTTACTCCGTGGTGCCTCCGAAGAGCCAAAAATAGAGATAGACGAAGCACGTTGA
>JBIIEK010000153.1:0-7171 GCA_044237895.1 Bdellovibrionota bacterium | reverse complement strand
CGGGCTACTCTACCTTCTCAATAATGTCAGCTACCCAAAACTCGGCTCGATTCGGAAATCAATTCAACCAATCGATAGTTCGAGGTTTTTCAAGTAGCCCCGGTACAGAAATAAAAGTAGCCCCGGTACAGAGATAAAACCTCTTAAAACCTCTTTGATAAACTTCCCATCCTTAACCTCCCAAAGCGACTATAACCTGTAGATCCAAACAGCCACGGTCATTGAGTATCAAGCCCGACACGGTAACACTGAGGAGCATCCTCAGAGTATCCAGTCATGAACCATCGTAAACAGTGCCTCATATCAACCGGCAATAGAGCATACGACGTTGCTCTCGACACACTCATTGCGCATTTCGAGACACACTCATTTGCAACCCTCGCTTACAACGGTGAGCACCATAGGATAGAAACAACCGTTGTAACGTTCGACGACTGTGACTCTCTACGAATCTCGTTTCCCGGCATAAAAGCGGCATGGATCGACCGATTCAAGCGATACCGATATGACTTTCGAGTCGACCTCTGCGACCCAAAGGGAGCCCGACGTGCGGTCTCTCACGCTGAGATAATTTTAGATCTCTTCACGAAGGTCTCACTCAAACAGATGAGTTTCGCTCAAGCGCAAGAGTTTCTCCTCGGCGTGCAGGACGGAAAGTCCCCCACCGTTGGCAGCTACGTGCCAAAGAGGATCCCACCTGAATACATACATGCATACACTCGAGCGCATAAACACCTCAACAAATCCCCGCAAACGCCTTCACCATTTGACCTTGAGCCGCACAAACTCGCTCCACTTCTGTTCTTCATCCTGCTACAGGAAGAAGTCAATTATCCCTCCTTCGTTCGCGGCAAACGCACCACATTGAGTGGCAAAACGCTTCCTATCGAGCGTTACTGTGAGGCGATCTGGGCCGCGGCGTACGCTCCACAAAAACTAGAGGAGGTGCTTCGCCGAACACTCGCAGAAGAGACGCGGCCGATGCGATGGAAGGGAGTGACATACATTCCTTATCCTCGAAAGGACCAAAACTCATCTGGGCAACCCATCTAGGGCTTTCTCGAAAGCTACTTTGTTTCAACCGCAGCCGGACTGCTCTACTTTCTCAACAATTTCAGCTACCCGAAACTCTGCTCGATTCGGGAATCAATTCAGCAAATCGATAGTGAGAGAATTCTCGAGAAGCCACCCTATAGATATACATGCTGGGCTGCACTCGTACCGAAAGCCGGTCAGACGGGCCGCCAGCCCTCCAAGGGATTTCACGAGGCATCTGTACCTACGTGCACCAAGGGGGGTGCCACTCCAATTGGGCAACGGGCATCCATTGCGTTCTGTGTGATCTTTGATTGCAGAGATGTTGCGGGTGGCCAAATGAGAGTTGCAACGCGAGTCATCCAAATCTTGGCTCCGCCAAGTCTGGATAGGAAGTATTCATGTGCGAGAGGGGTCCAGAGGAACCGCTGGGCGTCATTTCAATCTTGGCGAAGCCAAGTTGAAATAGCCAAAGGAACTGCCCACGCCTAGACTTGAACTAGGGACCTCAGAATTATGAGTTCTGCGCTCTAACCAGCTGAGCTACGTGGGCACAAACAAAGGAGGATGCAGGGTGCCTCAATCTTCTATAAATTGCAAGGGCACTCCCCTTCCCTTTCCCTGTCTAAGCCTTCGGTTCCAATGGTCTTTTCTGTTTTCGGCTCGGTTCGCCTGGGGGTGCCGAAAAAATGGCACCCTTTTCCTTTTCTAAGCATCTCAACTTGTTATGACAAAAGACCAAGTCATCGATGGTGTGGCTATAGCAGCTCGGATCCTTGCGCATCTCCCACTGGAGGAGCAGGAGACCCTTTTCGACTCGATTCGGGCGCAGGCTCCAACGGTTGCGACAAAGCTTGAGCGCAAGCTGTATGACTTCGAGCGCCTGGCGTCGGTCAAGAAGCAGAAGCTTCAGAACGTTCTTCACGAAACCCCGACCCGAGAGATCGCTATCTCCCTGAAAAGTGCCGGAGATTCTGTTAGAGATACTATTCTCGATAACGTTTCAGAAACGAAGCTTAAACTCGTTCAAGACGACTATTCTTCCCTTCCCCCGATGCGCGTATCGGACGTGCAGGCGGCTCAGCACCGTATCTTGAAGCGGCTTGAGGAGTTGTATCCTGAGGAGCTCACTCAGAGTGAGTCGGAGCCACGATCATTTAAGCCTCGCACCGCATAACGCGGCCGGAGGTCCTCCTGCCGAGGCGTTCGGAGGTGTCGGAACCTCACTATTCCTTAAGAGAAATGTAAGAATTTAGTTAGCCTCAGGCGATAGCTTACGGCGCAAGAGCATCCGTTTCGAAAAATGCTTTATTTTCGGGGGTTTTGCGACGTGCACGTTGCGGGCTGATTCTTTAGCAATCATCTCCGCAAGCGAATTAGCCCCAGTTTTCATTGATATTCAACGCAGCGCGAGTATGATGCGGTTCAAGCTGTTTGGACTTTGCGCGCACATGCTGTGGGGAAAATTCGGCTCTTATTGAGGTAATACAAATATGGCTTCGGATCTTTCTGCCGATTTTTTAGGCGAGAAGAATGGGTTCGACTCACTTGCAGCACGCACGGCTGTAAACGGCTCTGACCGGGCGGCAACGTTGCCGTCAACTCAACATCTCCTTTCGCGAGATAATCCATTCGCAATTACAACCATGATCGGAGGAACAAACCTCCGCGTATGCATCTCCCACGAAGGGAGCGAGGAACCACTGAAAGACGGCGGTAGTATTAAGTGGCAAGAGCTTAACGCTCAACTTGCGCCGAGATTGAAAGAACTCCAGATCGACTTCGGTGACGCGCACCACATAGCGATGCCGGTGATCGCCAAACACTACGTTGACTTCATCGCGTCGCAGTTTGACGCAGAGGGAGGCCCGCCCCCTTTCGATAAAGTGACCTCGTGTAACTTCTCAGTCGCTGGAGTCGTACGAGGCGAAGGACTCGACGCAACGGTTTCTACAACCAACACAGGACTCCGTCTCACAAACGATAAGATCGCGCTCACGCTTCTCTCTGCAATTCAGAACGAGTTGGCTGCGCGTGAGTGGCCCGCGATCCCTCAAAAGAACATCTCAGTGGTGAACGACGCAGCAGCAGCCACATACGGGCAGGTCTACCTTGGGGGGCTCCAAGGTGTGAAGAACGGCCTCTTCGTTATCATCGGCACCGGCGTGGGAAGCATGGGCTGGTCAGATGGTAAGCTCAACCACAACTTTGACGAGCTGGGACACCGAATCATCTTCGACACACACAAGAAACACTCCATCCTACTCGGAGGCGCTGAACTCGAGGAGAAGATCGACACGGACGGCTCGTTCAAGAATCTTCCGGTTCATCAGCGCTACGCGGAAAACGTTCTTGCGGGTCCGTGGGCCGCAATCAGCTTTGTAAAAAGCCTTGAGGTAAAGCCCGAGGTGATGAGCGCACTCGCTGAGCGAATCGCACCGACGTTAGAGAAACTGAACCCATCCGTTGAGAAATCACTGGAAGAGATCGAAGCAGAGCTGTACGAACTCGCCGACCTTCAATTTAAGAACCGCACCCGCTGGGCAGTAAGCTCCAACAGCCATCTTGTTCGCGCGGTGAACGACTTCTTGATGACTCCAAATCCAGATAAGATCTTTGAGTACCTTCCGTGTGACTTTAGCATCACGGACATCACCTCTCACGATCCCGACAAGGCGCTCGTCCTCCTTGGATTCGCTGCGTGGAAGAACTACTTCAAGAACGTCGGATTGTTCATCGGCCTGGCCTACAACGGAATGCACGAGAGTTGCCAAACGGCAGAGAAGATCGTGATCGGCGGCGGTATCGGTGAGGCGGCGAATCGGTTTCCTCCGCTCCTTCGACAGGTATCACTCGGGCTCATTCATCAGTTCGCGAAGATCCCTGATGGCATCGTCGACTTCACCCGGATATCAGCGGAAGCCGCGGAGTGCGCGCTCTCGTATAAGTCGGTTGTCGATGCCAAAGAAGCGGAAGGCTCCTCCAGAAAAGGGTTAGGGTCGTCCATCGAACTTGCGCACTAAGCCCTTCCAACACTCGGCGTAATCTTTTTGTAGAGCAGAGAGCTCAGCCGCATACTTCGTAAGATGCTGCGGGTAGCGCGTCTCAAACATGAACGCCATCGTATTTTCAAGCTTCACGGGTTGCAATTGCGCGTTAGTCGCTTTATCGAACGCGGTCGAATCGGGTCCATGTGGCAACATGCAGTTGTGCAAACTCACTCCCCCTGGCACAAATCCATCCGGCTTAGCGTCATACTTTCCGTAAATAAGCCCCATAAACTCGGACATGATGTTCATGTGAAACCACGGAGGACGGAACGAGTGCTCGGCGACGGACCACCGCTCGGGGAAGATAACGAAATCGATGTTCGCCGTCCCCTCCTCCCCTGATGGAGCCGTGAGCACGGTGAATATAGAGGGATCGGGATGATCGAAGAGAATTGCTCCGACGGGTGAGAATGTGCGGAGGTCATACTTGTACGGAGCGTAATTACCATGCCAAGCCACCACATCGAGCGGCGAATGATCGATCGTCGTCTCAAAGAACTTTCCACACCACTTCACGAAGACCTTGCACGGATTTCGTTTATCCTCGTAAGCGGCTACTGGGGTCTTAAAATCGCGTGAGTTGGCGAGGCAATTCGCGCCGATTGGACCGCGATTGGGAAGTGTGAAATTCGCTCCGTAGTTCTCGCACATGTAGCCACGCGCGGGGCCCTTTAAGACCTCGACCTTAAACTTCATCCCGCGTGGGATAATCGCTATCTCAGCCGGACCGATATCGATCTTTCCAAGCTCCGTGAAAAACCGAAGCTCGCCCTCCTGCGGAACGATCATCAATTCACCGTCGGCGGAGAAAAAGTATTCATCCACCATCGACGTATTCACAAAGTAAAGGTTCGTCGACATACCGGCCTGGGTGTTTACGTCGCCAGCGGTCGTCATGGTGCGAACACCGGTAATGAATGTGGTCGCCTCAGTTGGAGCTGCTGGAGGGCTCCATCGAAGCTGTCCGATCGGAAGGGAGTGTTCGTCGAGACACGGAGCTGTCTTCCAAAACGGGAGAGAGAACGGTGTAAAGGAGCCGACGTGACACACCGAGGGCTGCATTCGGTAGAGCCATGACCGTTCATTCGTGCCGCGTGGTGCGGTAAACGGAGAACCAGAGAGCTGTTCTGCGTACAGCCCATAGGGGCATTTTTGGGGCGAGTTCTGTCCGTACGGGAGCGCGCCGGGGAGCGCTTCCGTTTCGAAGTCATTACCGAAACCCGGCATATATCCTGGGATGATTGCGCTTTTCATGAAGGAATCCTCTGGAAACGATACCCTCCTATTGTAGCACTCAGGTGGCGGGTGGGCAGGGGTTGTTTTTCGGTGGGATTTTGGGGTGTTAGGGAAATTCGTGTCGGAAATTCGTGTCAGTCATGACTTTCCGACTTTTCCTCCAGCACACGCAACGCTCTCGCCGGCGACTCGAAATGTTTGTGCCACTACCTAAGCTTGCCCCAACCCTCTGGCCCAACCTTCTGGCAACCTTCTGGTAACCTTCTGGTGCAGGCCAACTCCTAAGAGAACCATACCGCGGGGTAAATAGCTCGAACGACTATTAAAGACGACCGATACATAGTTGCCCTGTACCAGCGGGAACCAGCGGGAAGCAACTCTCATGAGCGCTCTCGTTAAACGCAGGCTGGTCTCAGTAGCAACTTCAAAGATGGATGGCAGGCACCGATCACTCCGAGTAACCAAAAAGGGAACTGCCCTCCTAATTCAAACAGACCGACAAGTCGACGCACATCTAGAATGGGTACTCAGTCCACTTACCCGAGAGGAGCAGGACGCATTAGCACATTTTTTTCGTGAACTAGCTGATGGCATGGGAACTCCTCCGTGTAAGGCACGAGCTACAGAGCACATCGTGCGACATCAGCTTCGAAGAGCAACTCGAGCGTTGCGCCTGATCCACGCTGACTTCATGGGAACAAAGCTCGGCTCTCCAGAGTGGCAGGACCTCGCAAATATCAAAGAGACCGTAGAACGCAAAAGCATCTCGGAAATAGCTGCAGAGCTCCAGCTTTCTCTCAGTACCACCACTACCATTTGCAGTCGACTGACCAAGAGAGGGTTCACTGTTTCTAAGAGAACCCCCGAAGATAGAAGAGCGACTTCAATTTCTCTGACCAAGGCGGGAGAGGACTTCATCCAACACATAGAGGAGACTATGGCGCTTCGCCTCTGCCATGCACTTGAGTCGGTCCCCCCAGAACATCTTCGTTATGAGATTCAAATCTTTGAGCGAGTGATTGAGGGACGAGAGCACACCGGGTGAAGGGAGTTGAAGCGTTGTACGAGCACGCAAGGTAGCTACAACCATACAGAGCCTCCAGACCGCGCATTATCTCGGAGTGAAAGCGAGACACAGAAATCCGTACCCGGCTCCCATTATCGCGAGAACCATCACCAGAAATACCCACCACGGCCACGGCTTTGCCCCGGCAGTGAGATATTCAAGCACTGGCAGAGGGAAGTTCTTCCTACACGCGGGGCAGTTAATGATCGCCCCCGGCTGAACAATCCGCTTAGGCGGACGCCCCGAAGAACCTGGATAAAGCTCAAACTGATACTGACAGTGAGGGCATCGAATCCAGGGCGTATAGGGAAACGAAATTACAAATAGGCTCATGAGATTATCTCCTGGACTGTCACGCAAAATGGATGCGGAGTTGAGGGCCTGCCCCCCTGGAACACCCTACCTGTCAAAAGCAGGTGAAGTAGTTGATATCGCGGGGCGGGTGAAAAAAGTAGCCCCTCGAGAGAAAAAGCCTATACAAGCCTCGTTGATACACAAACCCTTATGTGACCGGCAAGAAGAGGCTTGGAGATAACACAGTAGCGAGCCGTGTCATGTTCGGCATTTCGCCCGAGCTATTTTTGTTTGATCTATAATACCAGCCTCTGTGAGCGCGTGGATAATCTCTCGATTCAATATCGGCGCGATCGACTGACTCTCTGCAGGAATCGCAACGAACATCTCCCAATTCTCTTGTCCCTGGGCTGTGACGTGCCCCAACCTTCTGGTGCCCCCAACCTTCTGGTGCAGGCCAACTCCTAAGAGAACCATACCGCGGGGTAAA
>JBIIEK010000152.1:0-7248 GCA_044237895.1 Bdellovibrionota bacterium | reverse complement strand
ACCGAACCTCGTCAACTCTCTCGTTGTGCTCTTCACGATTGGCAGCTCCGCTCTTGGCGGCACTCGCGATATGACAATAGCGGATCCCAGTGCGGCTCTCTATCGCCTTGTCCTCGTTGTGCTCCTCCCAGGTTGGATTTTTTCTTTTTTTGCTGGGTACGATTCGTTGTGCATGCCAATCAAGATCACGCTCGGACCTTTGGGATCGGCGAGCTCTTCGTACCTGACGCGGGATTTCTAGGGCCTACAGTCCTCCTGGCCCTCGCATATTTAGGAATTACAGCTGTCGCTATCATCCCCTTTGGAGTCGGACTATTGCTCCTCTCGTGTCTTTTTTACCTGTTCAACTTTGGTCTTAATACCGAATTTCTCCTTATTGCATTACTTTTTTGCGGCGCCTTCATTTTCAATTATTTTCTCTTCCCTCTAATCCTCTCGTTCGCTTCGGCCAGCGTCTTCGCCCTTTTCGAGCCCTCATCGACCGGAATAGTAGACTCTTTTCTTAGAGGTTGGGGTCTTATCAAGAAGGATTGGAAGAGATGGTTTGTAATGTCGACACTGATTATTGCAGCCGTCATTGCTCTGTTTCTTGGTAACTCCGTGCTTGCCGATATGTTCGCTCGAACCCCCGGATTGGGAGCATTTTTAACCTCTGTCGTTGTGGTTATGGTTGCGACATACCTCGCCTTCGTCTTGAACCGATGTTATCGCGATAGTCTACGCTCGATTTTGACGAACGAGATATCCAACAGTTAGCTCATGATAGAGATGGTCGCTCGTTCTTTTTTTGGTATGGCACTCTTGTACAAGGCCAAAGCGCCACCGTTGTCGCGTAAGTGACCTACCAGAAGTTGTAATTCACCCCAACGATGAAGGAGCGGCCTTCAAGCACCTGAGTCTCCAGCCCCCTTGTTTGGGCGTAGGTAAAGTCACGGTCGAGGATGTTATCGAGCCGCGCAAACATTCGTCCGTGTTGCTCTGAGAAGCGGTAATTAACGCCAAGGTCAAAGAGCCAGAATCCATTTGGATCGTCGGTCTGAGAGAGTTGTTGATCGCGATAGGTCGCTTGGGTGCCGACGGAGAAGTGCTTACCGAGAAAATATTTATATCCGAAACGATATCGTTGTGTGTTGATGACACCATCAATCGAGGTGTTTGCCCGTATCTCCGGATCGGTTTCGGCATAATGTTCGTAGAGCGAGTCCGCTGTGAGAACGGATTTCGGTGTAAGAACTGAGTACACGTATCCGCGAAGAGTATCTGAGTTCGCGTGGCTGTCCTCAAAGCCATAGCTGCTAGGAGTTAATGGAGTAGTGGATTCCCCATCCCACACCGCAGAATCGCTGACGGCACCGAGCGAATCGATGATGTGCCGTCGTGTGTATTGAGCTCCAGCATAGAGCGTGTTGGCATCCTTGACATCAAGACCGAAGCCGAGGTTTCTACTCTCTGTTCCGCTAAAATCATTGAACCTTTGATTGATCCCACCCACCAGGGTTGGCTCTAAGCTGCTTAGGTCCTCAAGCACTGATTTTCGTAAACCTTCAAAATAGGCCGCGCGACCTGTTAGCCATGAGGTCGGAGTAACCACGAGTCCGAATTTAGGGGACACCTTGCCTTTTGAGCCGCTACCGTCAACAAAAGGGGTCACTTCGGTGAGATCTCTTTCGACATGGGTCGCGTCGACGCCCAAAGTCAGGGTCGCGCGTCGTGGTACTTTAAGAGATAGGTATTCGTAGGCCGTGCCCGAAGAGAGGTTTCCACTACTGCTGCTGGAGCTGGTTGTGAAGGGGGGGACATCTTGAATCTCAAGGAGGTCGTAGGTTCCTCGTCGGCTTGTGTCGGCATAGAGGCCCTCAATGCCGCTAACCGAATCGAGATAGTGGGAGGTGTAGATCGCCTGTGTCGCTAGGCTGTCTCGATATATTCTTTGACTGGTGTACTCGTCTCCGATCGATCTGACCGAAAACTCGTCGTTCCATTCAGGCACTGCGACTGTAATATCTCGCAGCACGCGTTCTGAGGTGTGTTCACTATCGCGGGCGAATTCTCCCTGAGTGAGAAATCGTAAATTGGTAGAGACTCTGTGGTTATAACCCAGTCTTACGGATCCAACATGCACGTCTTCAGAGTAGTCGCCTTGTTGGCTTCCCTCTACGTCTCGAAGATTCCACGAGGTATCGAGGATAAATCGGTCGTTGGGGGACGTTTCATACTGGAGCGCTCCTCTGAATTTCGAATCACCGAAAAAAGCGTTGTGATGCGAGCCGAACGCGTAGTCCGGACGATAACTGAACAGGTATCCATAATCCTCTCCCTTTCCAGTGGCGAGGAGGTTGCCAACATAGTGGTCTTGGTTTGAGGCCCAGTTGAGCCCGACCGCCTTTCTCGTCTCTTTCTTGTCGAATAGAGCATTGTAGTCTCCGAGACTCGCCTGCTCTCCGACGCTATTGAATAGATTAAAACTTAACGGCGCTAGAAGATCGGCGATTCGTTGCTCAGAATTGTATCCCTCCGTGTCAAGAATCGAGGTGTATGAATCCGAAAGAAGGCGGTGCGCTGAGTAGTTTGAATAATCATCGGTAATCGATTTAATAGCCTCGATTCGCGCAGCCTCAGAGAACCCTAGTTCAGAGAACGCTCGGGCAAGCCCCGCACTGCGTACTGCGACATCTCGGTCAAGGAGAAGCGACGAGCGATAGACGGCGCGTCCATCGTTCAATCTGATGGAGCGTTCCACATCGGTTAATCCGGCCACGGGATCGTTCTCAGCAATTTTTGCGTATGAGCGATACAGGTAGGGGGTGGGGTCATTCGGATCGAGGGCAACCGCCGCGTCAAACTCTTCGATTGCTTTTGGAGAGTTCTCGTCTTCAAAGAAGAGCTTTCCGAGGTAGGAACGATAGACGGCGACGCTTGGATCTAATTGAACGGCTCGGGAGAGGTTGCCCTTGGCCGTCGTGTAGTCCCTCGATTGGGCATCAAGCAAGGCATTTCCGAGATATGCGAGGGATTGTGAGGGGTCGCCCTTAATGGCGGTGTCGAAATAGGATCGCGCCGTCTCCATCTCCTTATTCGCGAGAGCTGAGAATCCGGCCAGAGTCGAAGAGAGGGGGCTTGAGCCAAACTGTGAGGTTCTCGTCGCCATTACCTCAGAGGCGGCCTCGCGTTCATCACTCGAGAGAAGGAGCTCCGCTTCTCGGTCGTAGGTCTCAGCTATTTGAGGGTACGCTTTTCGCAGGGCGGTTGATTCTGTTAGTGCGAGCTCTACATCACCCTGGGCCTGTGCAATGTACGATTTGAGTAGGGCGGTATTAACCATATCCGGAACGAGTTCCGCCGCGTCAGCTGCGTGAGACTTTGAGGCGGATATATCGCCCCGTTGTAGTGACGCGAATCCCTCAAGGATATGTTTAATGGCTGCGTCTCTCGCTCCAAGGTTCCCGGGAAGCGTCGTCACTATCGCTTGAGATGATGCAAGATCACCTGCCTGCCAGAGCGCAATAGCCTGAAGTATCTTACCTCGTGGAGATGCTGCGAGCGATTGTGGAGCTTTTCGGATCGACTCGAAAAGAGAGCCTCCCCTTGACGCGGTTGTAATCGCTGTCTGTGCCTCCAGGGTGCAATGATCGTTGCATGAAGTGTCGGCCGACGGAGCGAGGTCGACCGGCGTGAGAATGAAAGGAAAGCGAATCATCCACTGCACGGCATCTTGTGGGCGAACCAGTATAGTTTTAGTGAGACGAGATCCACGTCGGGCAGTCACACTCTCACCGACACCAACCGATTCGGAGCCCAACTCGTTAGATGCTTTGATTGAGCCGTGAAGAACGTCGATGGTAGTCTTATCCGAGGTGACGTTTACGACCAGCTCGGTACCATAGATAGCCGCATTTACAACTGGAGTATGGATGGACGGTTCCTTGCGAGCCCCTCGGGAAAAGAAGTAGGCCTTTCCGTTATGTTGCATCACAGCAGGCGTGCCTGTTGGACTCACTTCGTTGAAGGTCATCGCGGAGAGGCGTCCGAGTCGAACGAGAGCCCCGTCGACGAACTCCAGGGCTGCTTTGCCATCATCTCCGGTTCTGACGGTGTCGCCGACGGAAAGGGTGGTTCCGACCTCAATTTTGTTCCACGAGAATGTCCCCGTAGGGCGAACGAATACTTCGCCCTCGGCGAGATAGAGCTTGGCGACAACTGGTGTTTCAGAAAACGCCGCTCGGGCACTGAGGACCATTGCAATGAGCAAAACGGCCAAGGCCTTAAGGCATTTCATAGGTTTAGCCATATTTTACCTATATTTCCCCTAAGAGTGAGATGCTTCCTGCCTCCTTTGCGACCCGCAGGTGTCCTAAAATCCGTGCGTATTCAGCCCTAAACGTGCCGATTACATCTAACAAGGTGACGAAATAAGTCCGAAGGTAGTGGAGTGTGCGGGCTCAATGCCTGCGATGCTGAAAGGGCTTCGGCGTATCGTGTGAGGAGAGGCCAAGGATTTTGTCCGGGCTTCCGACGAGGATATTGATAGACTGTAAGAGGGTACAGAGCCGACTATTTCTCATTACAACGTTAGGGGACGTGCGTGTAATCGCCTAGGGAAGACTGAAGCATGGGAGCAACCGATGAAGGGGCAGGCCGGTATTTAGCCCCGGGACACATCGTTGGCAATCGATACAAGATTATTCGTCCGCTTGGGAGTGGCGGGATGGCTTCCGTATACCTCGCGGAAGATATCGTGCTTGGAGAGAGCACTGTAGCGATCAAGATCCTTCGTAAAGGCGCTCATTTCAAAGATGATGTCGTCCAACGGTTCCTAAGAGAGGTTCGGTTAACCCATAAGATCAACCATGAGAACGTCGTCCGCACCTTTGACTTTGGGCAAGAAGGGGACACCCTCTTCTATACGATGGAGTATCTGGCCGGCAGCACGGTGGAAGCATTGCTATCGCAAGGAGGTATACCGATTCCGTCGATTTTAAGTATCGCCGCGCAGTTGATGCGAGGTATTTCGGCGGTCCATTCAGTTGGCGTTATCCATCGAGATCTCAAGCCCGCAAATATTATGATGCTTCCCGCTGGGCGCATCAAGATCACCGATTTCGGGATCGCGCGAGGTGGTGCCTCAATGCTGACCGTCTCCTCCGGGGAGATCGTGGGCACCATAACGTACCTAGCGCCCGAGACGCTTGTGGGAGAGGAAGCTACGATAGCGGTCGACTATTACGCACTTGGCGCTATTCTTTACCAGCTCTTGACCGGTGAGGCCCCTATTGATGACGACATTCCAGCCCGTGTCATCATGCGAAAGGTTGAGGAGGCCCCTCGCGACCCGCGTGAGCTTAGGCCCGATGCGCCCGAGTGGCTTGCGACCGGCTTGATGGGTCTCCTTGAGATAGATCCAAAGGCGCGGATGAGATCTCTCTCATCGTTCGCCGCGGCCCTCGACAAGCACGCGCCTAAGCAGGTGGACGTCAGCTTGGTGAGTAACCTCGTCCCGAATACACTCGCAATCGACCAGATTCTCATGGATGCTCCTCTTCACACGAGAGTTTTCCGCACGATGCGTCGAGGAACTCTCGTCACTAAGATGATGATCGCCCTTCTCGCGGGTCTCGTCTTTCTGCCCATCGCAACAACTGAAACCGCTTCGCGAATTGAGCTGGGGCAGCTTGATAATCTCTTTGTGCTGCGAGGGCCTATGCAACCAAGCCCTGATGTGATGATCGTTTCAATGGATGAACAGAGCTATTCGAACTTAGCGGTGCCGCTGACTTCACAGTGGCCTCGTGAGCTTCACGCCCGACTCGTTAACAGGCTCGCCGATGCGGGTGCCAGAAGGGTTGTGTTCGATATCCTCTTCGTTGAGCCCTCGGTAGATGCAAAAAATGATGAGGGCTTTGCGTTCGCCATGACTCGCATGCCTACCTTCCTCGGCGCCGCGGTAGGGCTATCTCAGCAGGCAACACTCAATGGCTCGTACATGCTTGAGGAGTTGCTAAAACCCGCGCCGATATTCGCATCGAAAGCCGCTGGGATAGGAACGGTAGGATTTCCGGTTCATTTTGGGCGGCCACGGGAGTTTAACGTTGAGCGTTCGAGTCTCTTCCCAGAGGTTCAAAGTCTTGCTGAGGCCGCGAGTGGACTTACGTTTACTGGCGAATATGTGGGAGAGCGGGATCTCATTAACTTCTATGGGCCAGCGCGGACGATATCAACGGTTCCCTACTATATGGTTTTGGCTGAGGATCATCCGATTCCACCGGAGGTCTTCACGGATAAGGTCGTGTTTGTGGGTTTGAATCTCAAGAGTCGAACTGGCCCCTCTCAGCGAGAGGCCTTTGCGACCCCGTTTGACTCGAATACCTTCGGAACTGAGATTCACGCTACCGCAGCCTCAAATCTTCTGATGAAGGGATGGATTAAGCGAGTATCAGTTCAGCGTGAACTCGGTATTCAGGGTGGGGTCTGTGCCGTATTCGCTTTGATCGTACTGGCGCTTTCCGGAGTGAGGTTACTCCTTGCTCTTCCGTGCTCGATACTAGGTTTTTTAGCGCTTCAATACGGACTGTTCTCTGTTGGGCTATTCGTGCCCATGATAGGTGCGGTGGGGTGCGGTACGTTCTTTGGACTCTTCTCGCGTATCATGCTCGGGAATCCTCTATACGGAAATCTGCGACGTCGCTAAGGCGTGTTTGACTATCGCGGTCAGACCTCTGCCCTCGACAGGTGGTGAGACGGCGCTCCGTGTAACGAGGCTGCTGGTGACGATGTCATCTTGGGCCCCTCTTAGGAATAATGCTAAAACGATCCAAATACGACACCTCTGAGTCTTATGATTGAGAGCCGGCCGCGCCTTTGCTATAGACTTTAGGGAGCCTATGCACCCTGAAAACTCGCCCGATAGATTGACACGGTGCTCTTCCCTGCACATAGAAGAGCATGCTCGTATGAGCACGAGCCTCCCATTGGTGCTCTCCTTTCTGAAGGACCCACAACCGCAAGTTCGAGACCTAGCGCTCGCTCAGTTACTGCAACATCGAAGTGAGATGTATAGTGTTCCCGCAGCTGTGATTGAGCTGCTTTTTCAGGAGCCTGATGTCAGGCTTGTAGCGAAGGGGGTGGAGGTCCTCTCTACCTTTGTCTTGCACGATCCTGTTGCACGACCTTTTCTCACCTATTTTCTTAGTGACCCGAGACAGCTGGTTGCGCAGCGAGTGCAGGACTCTATGGCGGGGCTCGTTGATATAC
>JBIIEK010000150.1:0-7376 GCA_044237895.1 Bdellovibrionota bacterium | reverse complement strand
CGCCGGCCCTCCAATTGAATTCCACGTAACATTTGTACCTGCGGCAGGCGGGGCCGCCGGCCCTCCAATTGAATTCCACGTAACATTTGTACCTGCGGCCGGCGGGGCTCCGCCTCTCGGGCCGCGAACATGCGCGCAAAATGTTCCCTCCATTGACAAACACAACTCACACCAGAGTAGGATACAGCTAGCAGAGGGTGCTCACTCACTACCCGGCGAGCACCTACATTCAAAGGACCCTCGGAATGCTCCGACAATTCAACCGATTTCTCCTCCTTGCGATAATTATCGCCCTCGCCCTTTATATCACCCTCACAAACCCCGAAGCGGCCACGATTCACATAGGACCGAACATCTCAATCTCCGCCTATGCAGGGGTCATATACATAGGAGTTTTCTTCTTCGGCGTGCTTGCGGCCTCTATCGTGGCACTCTTCTTTGGATTGAAGGGATGGATGCGGGAGAGAAAGCTTCGTGCCGCCGAGCGCTCTCGCCAAGCATTCTTCGACCTCTTCATAAGAGCGAGGAATTTCATGGCGAACCATGAGTGGCACGCGGCACGCACGTTATGGGAGACCATCCTTTCAAAGGACCCCGACAACATCATCGCCCGCGTTGAGCTCTCGCTCTGTCTTGAGAACCTGGGGGACCTCAAAGAAGCGCTCCGAGTGCTCGATGAAACGAGAGCCTCAAGCCACGCGAGCACCGAAGTTCTGATGCGAGCGATGACTCTGAATCGCACTCTCGGCAACAACACCGCGGCTCAGGATAACCTCTCTATCCTTGTCGCGGAAACTCCTAGCAAACGGGCGCTTGAAGTCGCACGAGACATCGCTGAGGAGATGGGAAGAACCGAGGACGCTCTGAACTATCAACGTGAACTTGAGAAGGTCGGGTATTCCTCTGATCAAATGTCGGCTATACGCACACGATTGACGTACGCTCACCTCATTAAATCCGCAGAACATGATGCCGCGCTGAAAGAGGCCCTCTCCCTCTTCGTAAAGAAGCACCCGACCTACGTTCCAGCTCTTGAGAGGCTAGCCGATCTGCAGCTCAATCAAGGGCATATCGATGAGTGCGCAGAACTACTCGTAAAGGCCGCCAAAGCGTCTTCTGGAGAGATCTCGAAATGGTCCCGCGTTATCGACCTGTGGCTCGCAACCGCCCCTGGCGATTTTCAACGCCGAGCGGAGCGCGCTCTGGCCGCGGCACGCTCATCCACACAGGGAGTTCACGGCCCAGCTCGCCTCGACGCTGAATTTGTGGTTGCCAGAACTCTTCTAGCAGCGAACCGTCCTCAAGAGGCACAGCAGCTTCTGGAGGGTGTAGGCACACTCGCGGAGCGCGAGGGAACAAAGGTCTCTCCCACCCAGGAACAAACCCGTATTCACCTTACCGGACTGTGCTTGACCCGCCTTGGACAAGCCAAAGACACCGGATCGCTCTGGGAAAAGCTCGTCGAACCAGCTCTTCCCGCCACGAATACTGGCAAACGACCCGTATTATCTGATAGAGGTGAACCCTCACCGGCGTTGTCTACGCCGTAACGCGTAGCAGCTACGCTTAAGGATGGGCGGCAAACCCCCTTCCTAAAGGATTCGACACTATGAAAGCTCCAACACTCCTCTGCATCCTGGATGGTTTTGGCCTCAATCCAAACCCAGTAGGCAACGCCATTCAACAAGCGAAAAAGCCGATCTTTGATAGTCTGGTCGCTCGGTATCCGAACGCGACACTCACCACATTCGGTGAGGCCGTGGGGCTACCAGAGGGGCAGATGGGAAATTCTGAAGTTGGACACCTCAACATCGGGGCTGGCCGGATGGTTGAACAGTGGCTCCTTCGTATTAGTCGAGCGTTTAAGGGCTCCTTCCTCAAGGATTCACCTGAATACACACAATTCTCTGTCGCAACAGCGAAAGCAAACACGATCCACGTTGTGGGGCTCTACAGCACTGGGGGTGTTCACTCTCACCTTGAACACATGAAGCTGTTTATACAGCGACTCTCAGAGGACAATTCACACTCCGCTATCGCTCTCCATCTGATTAGCGATGGTCGTGACGTATCTCCGACGGCGTTCAAGACGGACCTCGCGGAACTTAAACTTTTCCTCAAGGATTTTCCGCGCGTTTCGATACGTTCGATATGCGGGCGATTTTACGCGATGGATCGTGATAAGAGGTGGGAACGCGTAGAGCGTGCTTACGACGCGATTGCTCTCGGCAAGGGCGCCGCGACCAACGACCTCGTCGCGTATGTGAACGAAAGCTACGCTAAGGGAACCACGGATGAGTTCCTCGATCCCGCGGTGACCTCCTCTCAACCTCTCCAAGCTGAGGATGGGCTTGTCTTCTTCAATTTCCGCGAGGACCGGATGCGTGAAATCGTATCAGCGCTATGCGCCAAGGAGTTCACGGGATTCGCCCGCACGGCTCCCCTGCTCGCCCCGAGCAACATACTCTGCTTTACAGAGTACGATCACACCCTCGGGCTCCCCTTCTTATTCGCGCAGGTGGATATCAAGAATCACCTCGGCGAAGTGATCGCTGATTGCGGTCGCACACAACTTCGAGTCGCAGAAACCGAGAAATACCCCCACGTCACGTATTTCTTAAACGGCGGTATCGAACAACCATACAAAGGAGAGGATCGCAAACTGGTACCATCTCCTCGTGATGTGAAGACGTACGACCTTAAACCTGAGATGAGCGCTCCGGGCGTCGCAGAGCTCGTTATGGAGGGTATCCGGTCAGGCTCCTACGATCTCATCGTCGTAAACTTCGCAAACTGCGACATGGTTGGACACACTGGAATCGTCGAGGCGGGAGTCAAGGCCGTTGAGACTGTCGACTCATGTCTTGGAGCGGTCTTAAAAACTCTGAAAGAAGCCAAAGGACAGGCGCTGATTATCGCCGATCACGGCAATGCCGAGCAGATGGTAAACTACGAGGACGGGACTCCTCATACCGCCCACACGCTGTATCCAGTGCCTGTCATTTTGGTCGATTACGCGCAAACGGTAGCCCTCAGAAAAGATGGCGCACTGTGCGATGTAGCGCCAACCATACTCAAGATGATGGGCCTTGCGCAGCCCAAAGAGATGACGGGGAAGGCGTTGTTCTAGCTTAAAGGAGCTGACGCACCACGGCCAAACCTACGGCACGACACCCTTCTCAAAACCGGTTCATGACCGTTGAGGGCGTCAGCCAATCAGCTTTAAATTCGATACGCAATCGCGAGGCCGTAATCGTCCTCATTGGGGAAATGTTTCTCCACCCGAAAGATCCCCTTATCGATCGCTTCGAGGATCACTCGTGGCCCCGGATGAGACACCGTGTCGTGCAACATCACTACACCGTTCGCGCTCAAAAGGTCAGCATAACGCCAATCATTAACCACAGCGTTCACTGAGTGATCGCCATCGATAAAGAGGAGTGATACCTTCTCCATACCTATCGAACGCAGATATTCGCGATTTCTTGCCTGGTCAAAAGAATTTGCCTGAAGGGTGAAGATCCTCTTTTCAGGATTATTAAGGAACGATTTGTCATCAATATCGATACCGAGATAAGGAATGGAATCTGGTTTATTCTTGAGGAGTGCCTGCGTAAACGAGTGCTCCCCATTTCGATTCACCCCTATCTCTATGATTCCGTGGGACATGAAGCCCTTTGAAACGTGGTCAACAAGGTTAAAATTACCCTCTGTGACTTCACGAGTGTGCCAGACCGTGAACGACTCCCAGTCGCGGTTGTTGTCAAAATTTTTCATCTGGGGATGAAAGCTCAGGCCGAAGATCTCTGTCGGCAATTCCTCAAGCTCGATTACGGTACCAAAAATATCGAATATCATGCGGGAGTCGTTAGAACCTGAAAACAGAGGCGGTTATCCCCCTCTCATAAGCTAGGATGATGCCGTTACACCTTTTGTGGCACCAAGGTTCCGCACCCGCGGACTACGATCAGCAAACAGCGAAGGGCTCCTCTGTTCAGTCACTTACCCCATCTGTCCCTCTCGTAGGCCAGGCGAGCGGCTCCTCTAAACGGTAGCATCATTGAACCTAGGTCGCTCCTGCCTTTACGTTCCAAGAACATTTCGGCACTATAGTTTCCGAAAAGTCAGTAACTTAGGCCCCCTATGACAAACGATACAAGCTTCCGAAAGGTCGAAGCCCGCCCGCACCTCCCCACGTTAGAAAAAGGGGTGGTGGAACGCTGGAAACGAGAGCGAACGTTCCAGCGCTCGGTTGAAGATAATAAATCAAAACCTGAGTTCATTTTCTATGACGGACCTCCGTTTGCGACTGGCAGCCCACACCACGGCACGATCTTTATCTCAGCTCTGAAAGACCTCGTATGTCGTTATAAGACGATGCGCGGCTACAACGTTCCTCGCACCTGGGGATGGGATTGTCACGGCCTTCCGATTGAGACGATCGCCGAGAAGAACCTCGGACTGAAAGATAAAAGTGAGATCGAAAAATCAGTCGGCGTGGCGAAGTTCAACGCCGAGTGTCGTCGAATCGTTTCGGAGTTCGACGACAACTGGCGCACCTACATTGACCGCATCGGACGATGGGTCGACATGGAGACTCCGTATCGAACGCTCGATCGCTCATTCATGGAGTCCGTGATCTGGGCTTTCGGAGAGGCTCATAAAAAAGGACTTATCTACAAGGACTACCGAGTAGCCCCGTATTGCTACCGATGCGAAACGCCCCTCTCTCTCTCAGAGATACGCGTCGATGATAGTACGCGACCCAAGCAGGATCGAACGATCACTGTTAAATTCGCGCTCAAGGGAATGGATAACGTCTCGATACTCGCGTGGACAACTACTCCGTGGACCCTTCCGTCAAACCTCGCGCTCGCTGTTGGCAAGGAGATCGAATACGTCGTTGTCGATTCTCCCCTTGGACGAGTGCTCCTCGCTCGCAAGGCACTTAAACGATATGAGCGCGAACTCGGAAAGGATCCTGTTGTTGTTGAGTCATTTACGGGAGAGGAGCTCGCTAACAAGAAGCTCTCCTATGAGCCGCTCTTTCCTTACTTTAAGGATGACAAGGCGTTCTTCATCATCACCGCCGACTTCGTTTCGACCGAAGACGGAACCGGCATCGTCCACATGGCTCCAGCGTTCGGTGAGGACGACTACTGGGGATGCCGCAAGTACGGCATCGAGGTTCGAAACCCAGTTAACGAAGCGGGATGCTACACCGCCGAGATAAGCGACTTCGTAGGACAGAACGTTCATGAGGCGAACCCCGCCATCATCAAGATGCTCAAGGAGCGTGGCACTGTCGTTCGTGACGAGACGATCGAGCACAACTATCCACATTGTTGGCGATGCCGAACGCCTCTTATCTATCGCGCGCTTGACGCGTGGTATTTTAAGGTTGAAGCGATCCGCGATAAACTCCTCGCGGCCAACCAACAGATCGATTGGTATCCCGGTACAGTCAAAGATGGCCGCTTCGGCAACTGGCTTGAGAATGCGCGTGACTGGAACATCTCTCGCAACCGATATTGGGCAACTCCTATCCCCGTGTGGGAGTGCGAGGATTGTGGCGACCGGAAGGTCTATTCCGCTATCACCGATCTTGAGAAAGATAGCGGTAAGAAGATCGACGATCTCCACAAAGAGTTCCTAGATGAGATAGAACTTCCATGCTCGTGCGGTAAGAAACTTCGCCGGGTTCCCGAGGTCCTTGATTGCTGGTTCGAATCCGGTTCTATGCCTTACGGACAGTTCCACTATCCGTTCGAGAACGCGGAGCATTTCCGGTCACACTTCCCAGCTGACTTTATCGTTGAGTACACAGGACAGATCCGTTGCTGGTTCTATTACCTGCATGTGCTTTCAACCGCGCTCTTCGACAAGCCCGCGTTTAAGCATTGTATGGTACACGGCACTCTCTTGGCCGCAGACGGCAAGAAGATGTCAAAGAGCCTCAAGAACTACACCGATCCGTTACTCCTCATGGATCAACACGGGGGAGATGCGCTTCGCGCCTATCTCTTCGCGTCTCCAGCGGTGGGAATCGAGGACTTGAGCTTCCGCGATGATGGCGTTGATGGGATGGTTAAATCGATCATGCTTCCGATCTGGAACGCGTTATCCTTCTTCACCTCGTACACCGAGGTAGATTCGATTTCACCGAAGGATATTCCCCTCAAAGAGCAAAATCTCAACGAACTGGATAGCTTTATCCTCTCTGAACTTGAGATCCTTAATCGCTCCGTAACGGAGGCGCTTGATGGATATCGCATCAATGATGCGATGAGGCTCTTCGCTCCGTTTTTCGACACGTTAAATAACTGGTACATCCGAAGAAGTCGTGAGCGCGTGTGGTCGGAAGATCCTCGCTCATCGGAGAAGCTCGCCTTCTATGCGACCCTGTATGATGTTCTTACTCACTGCTGTCAATTAATCGCACCGATGTGCCCGTTCATCTCGGAGCTGGTATGGGAGCGGCTCGGACACCCGGACAGCGTTCACTTAACTGAGTGGCCGGCTACACGTGAGGAGCTGATCGATAGCAAACTCTCCACCCACGTAAACCTCGTTCGCGCGATGGTATCAGCCGGACTCTCGATCCGAGCTCGCGAGAAGCTTCGAGTTCGTCTTCCCCTTGCGTCCGCTAAAGTAGCGGTGAAAGGCGAGATCGCAACAGAGCTTGAGCCATACGTCCCGGTTCTGTGCGGAGAGCTGAACGTGAAAGCGATTGAGTTCCTCGCGGATCCATCCTCGATCGCCACCCAAAGCGCTAAGGTAAATGCCCGTGTGCTGGGCCCCCGTCTGGGCGGTCGCGTTCAGGAGGTAATCCAGAAGGTCCGTAACGGAGAGTTTGAAGTTATCGGCGAAAACACGATCACGATCGGCGATATTACGCTCGTTCCTGGTGAGGTCGAAGTAGGCTTCGCAGGCAAGCCGGGGCTTGCGGTTGAATCAGGAGCTGGCTTCGTCGTAGCGCTCGATACCGCGGTGACACCGGAGCTCGCGCTTGAGGGGCAGGCTCGCGACCTTGTGCGAGAGATTCAGGATATGCGTAAGGAGGCGGATCTTCACATCGCGGATCGTATCAAGCTTTCCATCAAAGGAGCTGATCAGCTGCTGGCGGCGCATCAAGAGCACATCAAGTCCGAGACGCTCTGCGTGGAAGTAAGGGAGGCGCTCGCAAGTCCCCTCATAGAGCGCTCTGTGAAGATTGAAGGCGGAGAGATTCTGGTTGCTCTGGAGAAGGCGTAGGGATACGCATGCGACATTTGTACCTGCGGCCGGCGAGGCCGCCGGCCCTCCAATTGAATCCCACGTAACATTTGTACCCGCGGCCGGCGAGGCCGCCGGCCCTCCAATTGAATTCCACGCGA
>JBIIEK010000022.1:0-25094 GCA_044237895.1 Bdellovibrionota bacterium | reverse complement strand
GACCACGGGATTTAAAGTCTTGGTGTTTGATGCAGCGGGACAACCGGGACCAAGCCTTAGTGTTATTTGTGATTCTGAAGAGGGCGTTGCGATCATAGAACCCTCAACGGGGTTTGAGCTTACGAGCGCAGGCGGAGCGATGAGTGGGGTTATCGGGTGCGAACGACCGGGGAGTTTCCAGTTGGTATGTCGCTTAAGTATCGGGGCCAATCGGCGACAGTTTGCGTCAGTTCGGTGTACTGGAGATGTTCCCTCCGGCTTCCAGGGGTTCCCTGGCGCTGGCGGGGGCGGTCTTGGAGGTGGGGTACAGAATAACGATAATGGCGAGGTCCAGATCGTTGAAGCAGGATTTGAGGATGACGGAACCCTCACATCTTCAGATGTTCCCTCCGATGCCTCAATTGACATGTTTCAGATAGGGGATTGCGACCCATCAACCGCAAAGCAAGATCTTGAGCCGTTCTATACGACGTATGTGAATCTTAAGGTGCAGAACAATTTAACTGAGCGAGTGACCTTCTCGTACCTCACCTACTCGGTGGATGTGAATAATACCGGAAGTGAGTTTGAGTCCAGTAATATTGCCCTGACCAGGGTAGCGGACTCTACGCTTAGTCAGAACGGGGAGACCGGAAATATTATCGTCCCTATCTTTACGGGCTATAACGGTGGTAAGTGGGCAGGCGATCCGCTTGGCCGGGGAGAGCAGTTTACCACTCCGGGTGCTAAGGCGGTTACCTTTACCTTGGTCGGCGAGACAGCCTCTGGCGACCTCGTACGGATCTCGGCGGCGGTGACCGGCAACTTCAGTAACTACAATCGCTGCTCATAAACGCCTCTTGCAGGCTCAGTGCGGACTCTGCACGGCTAACTTGTTGGACTTACGAACATAACCGAGGAAAAAATTCCTCATACTCTTGGCTTTCTACGTGCTTCATGGCTAGGATACGCCCCCATGGACATCAAGGACATCGAAAATATCATCAAGATTCTCAAGCAGAACGAGGTAACCGAGTTCGAACTTGAGCAAGAGGGCACTCGCGTTAAGTTGTCTCGAACAACAGGGGGTGCCTATGTGGCGGCAGAGGCTCGATGGGACATGGTTCCAGCGGTCCAGGTCGCAGCTCCGATTTCAACCGGCGTGGGCGCTCCCAGCGCGGCTCCTCAGGAAGACCTCGGGCGCTACGTGAAGGTAGAGTCGCCGATTGTAGGTACGTTCTATCGTCGAGCGTCCCCCGACGCGGATCTCTTCGTGAAAGAGGGTGATATGGTGAGCAAGGGCGATACGCTCTGCATCATTGAGGCGATGAAGTTGATGAATGAGATCGAGGCCACGACCTCAGGTCGCCTCGTTAAGATATTGGGAACGGACGGGCAGGTTGTTGAGTTCGGCGAAACCCTTTTCCTGATCGATCCATCGGCATAACCAGATGAACGCCCCGTTATTTCAAAAAGTTCTCGTCGCAAACCGAGGAGAGATCGCTCTCCGAATCATTCGAGCCTGCCACGAGCTTGGCATCAAGACGGTTGCGGTACACTCTAAAGCTGATGAAGACGCTCTCCACGTAAAGCTTGCAACTGAGAGCGTTTGTATCGGGCCCGCGCTCGCCAAAGAGAGCTATCTGAACATCGCTTCGATAATGTCGGCGGCTGTGGCAACTCGCGCGGATGCGATCCATCCGGGATATGGGTTCCTGAGCGAAAACTCTGCTTTCGCTGAGATTTGTGCCAGCTGCGGAATTACTTTCATCGGACCAACGGTTCGAAGCATGAGGATCATGGGCGATAAGGCTCGTGCGCGTCGTGTGGCTGATAAGGTGGGTGTTCCGACGATTCCCGGCGATAGTAAGGGGCTCCTTGATCCTAAGGAGGCGATTAAGATCGCTGAGAAGGCTGGGTTCCCAATCCTTCTCAAAGCGTGTGCCGGTGGCGGTGGACGCGGAATGAAGATCGTTAAGAACGCGGATGAGTTCGTTTCGACTTTCCAAACTGCTCAGCGTGAAGTTGAGGCTGCATTCGGTGACGGGCACCTGCTCGTAGAGAAGTACCTCCCGAAGGTGCGCCATATTGAAGTGCAGGTAGCAGGAGACCTCGCGCACAACGCGATCCATCTCGGAATTCGAGATTGTTCTATTCAACGCCGGTATCAAAAGGTTCTCGAGGAGTCTCCTTCGATCGGACTTCCGGAGAAGCTTCAAAACCAGATACAGGATGCCGCTTTAGAGCTCATTAAGTCGGTGAACTATACGAGCTTGGGCACGGTAGAGTTTCTTGCCGATCTTGAGGCCGAGAAGTTTTACTTCATCGAGATGAATACACGTCTTCAGGTAGAGCATCCTGTAACCGAAATGGTGACGGACACCGACCTCGTTAAGGAGCAGATTCGCCTCGCTGCTGGCATGGAACTTTCATGGCAGCAGAAGGATATAAAGATGGTGGGTCACGCAATTGAAGCGCGTATCAACGCTGAAGACCCGAGGACGCTCATTCCGTCGCCGGGATTGATCAAGAGTTATCACCCTCCTGGAGGAAACGGTGTGCGAGTAGATTCTGCGATCTATGCAGGGTACTCGGTTAAGCCGTATTACGATTCTCTTATCTCCAAGCTCATCGTTAGGGACAAGGATAGAGCGTCGTGCATTAAGAAGCTCCTTGTTGCCCTTGATGAGTATCTGATCGACGGCATCTCGACGAACATTGAGCTCCATCGAAGAATCTTGTCGCACCCTGACTTCCAGAGTGGTAACTTCTCCACGAAGTTTCTCGATCAAGTTCAACTCTTCGGATAGAAAATGGTAACTACAATCGATTGGCGCTCCGTTCGTTCGTCCTTTTTGCGAAGGGCGAGGCTTGTCTCTGCAATTGCATCGCTTGTGGCGATACAGACTCCGCAAATCGCTCTCGCGGAGGATCATCCAGAGATAGTTCTTTCAGAGACCGCTTTTGACTTCGGGTCGGTTGCGCAAGGATCCAAAGTCGTTCGAGAGATCGATATTAAAAATACAGGAACTGCCGATCTCCTTATCCAGAGGGTCTCACCTTCGTGCGGGTGCACGACAACCGCGCTGAGCTCCCAAACCGTAAAGCCGGGAGGATCGGAGAAGATAAGGATTACGTTCGATACGAGTGGGTTTTTTGGTCCTAAAAAGAAGACGGTGTCGGTCCTTACCAACGATCCAGAGAATCCGGAACGAGTGTTCACCCTTACTGGGCATGTAGCCACTGGACTGGTTACGACGCCTACCAAGATTGAGTTCGGTGAGGTTTTTCCAACATCAGCTAAGGCTGCTCGCGTCAAGGAGCTCTCTCTCGAGGTTGATGAAGGGTCGACGCTTGAGGTCTCTCAAGTTGGAACTTTGTCTAAGTACCTCAAGGTTTCTCCCGTCGTAAAACAGGGGCGTCGAGCTACTGTTCAGGTAGAGCTTCTTCCAAGCGCTCCTAAAGGGGATTTGCGAGACAGGGTTGTTTTTGAGTTTGTTGATGACAGAAGGGCTCCGGTCAATGTGCCAGTTATCGCGTCTGTAAAGGGTGATATTAGAGTTTCTCCTGCTACGATCTCGTTCGGCGTTGTTGAGGGGAGCGAGGTTATTGAGCGACGAGTTCGATTTGAAAACAAGTCAGCGCAGAGCGTCGCTATTCGTTCCATTAAGAGTTCCGATCCAGCGGTCACAGCGTCGCTGGTGGAGGTTCAGCCAGGAAAGCAAGGGGTCGTGGTTGTGAAGGTCGATCCGAGACGAGTTCGTGGTGACCTTAAAGCGACCGTGGAGCTCAACACGACGCATCCTGTAGAGAATCAAATCGTCTTAAACGTCTACGGCGTTCAGCCTCCAAAATAGCTTGACCGGATAGTTCGGAAGGGTGGTAATGGAGGGATGGCGATTCGCTCATCCGGGACTACTCACAGATATTTTTTGATCCATCGATGGACCTATTCGCTTCTTTTGCTGGCGTGTTTGACTGTGGGCTATCGGGCGCACGGCGAGACCGTGGAGTTTCAAGGCGGGAGATTTCCCGTCGACAGATTAACAACTCAGAGTAATGGAGATGTCCTTATAGAGGTTGGGGGGCACACGTGGCTGGCGCCCTCCGATAAGGTTGGGCCCACCATCGCCGAAGTGTTCGTCCAGGATCCGAGGTTAGGCAAAAGCATGCCTTGGTCGAATTATGTGGACTTCCTCGTTCTTCAAATGTCCTCGCCTATCCTCGGTGGTGTTGGGCTCGCTGTCCAAGCGGTTTTAAGTTCTGATGTTTTTAAAGCGGCAGAGGTCGAGCTTCTCGCAAAGCGCCTCGCATCCTCCGCAGAAGGGATGGAGGTGCTCAGTCGTTCAGTTCGTGCCGCTCTCTCTGAAGGTCGGTATCAACCCACTGCTGTTTGTATCGCAAGTCAGCAGCTCAGTAGACAGCTGAGGATGGCAATAGGAGACGAGGGGATATTTCCGAATACGATGCGCCTCTCTTGTGGTGTATTAGCTGTGGAGGTGGCGCGACAAGCGTTTCTAAGTGGAGAGTTTGCGACCAGTGAAGATGTCTTGCGAGCCACTCTTGAACTGTACGGAGCGGAGTCGAACCGTGAATCTGACTTGAAAGTTGCGGCCGATCGGATTGGCAACTTTAGCCTGGCATCTTCGGGTGGCGACGTCGGGAGGTATGAATCAGCTTTCCAAGTGTTAGCGGCGGACCCGTTAATGAGAGGCGCGATTGTAGCCGCGACTCCGGGGCTCGTGAGACGCTTCGCTGAAAAGGCTCTCGAGCGGGGGGATGGCGCAAGTGCGATTCAGGTGCTCCTGTTGCTTCCGATTGAGCAACGAAGCCCCTTCTCTCACGAAATCGTGACCCAAGCCCTTGGCGTTATCGATCCCCGCCATAGCCATCTTTTTACGGAACCCAAGATTCAGCAGATGATGTGGGCCTACGCAAATAAGGATGCGCTTATTAAAGATCGGTATCTGGACTTTCTAGAGCGTGCGATAGAAGAGCTTGGAGAGGAGGGGGATATCTCGCAAGGCTCAATGCTTATCGCAAACGTACGGGAGCTTCGACCTGATCCCTCTTCGAGCAATGATTCGTTGCGATTTATGCTTGCGACTTTGGCTGCTGAACAGGGCAAATGGAAGTCTGCCGAAGGGATTATGAATGGCGCTAAAACCAAGATCCCCTGGAGCCTTAAGCTTTCATTCTTTTTCCGAAGACACACCTTTTTTCTGATTACCCCAATCATTTTGCTTTTGGGCCTTGTTTTTATGAGGTTGGAGCGAAGAAAGGCAAGGCAAGAGCCGAGTAGGAAGCGCGATCCTAGGCAGTCTTCATCAGGTCCTGGTCCGTCCGAAGATACCGTTGATCCGATACGTGATGACGATGATTTTGAGGGGCAGAGGATAGAATCCCTACATCGTCTTTCACGGTCCATGCACGACGGACGAAGCCTTGAAGAGTATGATCGTCTCTTACTTGCATTCGGATTGAAGAGAGAGGCAAACTCCCACGACATTAAGCAAGCGTATCGTCAGGCGGTAAAATCATGCCATCCCGATCGAAATCCTAACGCCGATAAGGCGATGAACGATGAGTTTATTGAGATGACGAAGCAGTACGAGCGACTACTTGAACTTTATGAGGCACGTCAGCGTGACTCCGCCTCGTGATCCGTATGGCGGCGTGAGGGCGTGTTCTCTGTGCACCGATTCTTCGTATAGGACTGCGGCGACTCCCTCGCCTTTGTGTTCGTAAGTTGAGAGCTAGAGTTCCCCTTTTTATGAGCGTTCTGCAGCCTATAAGAGCGCGAAGATCTTGGGGGAGGTCCGCGTAGCGAGATCCGTTCACAAGCTTTTCGGCTAGCGGGTTGCTTGTAGTGCTGCCTAGCCGCGCGCGGAAGTGATGAACCAAGGCTCGATGGAGCGGGTTAGCGGTGGAGAGGTATTCGTTTGCGACAACGAGGCCCCACCAAGGATTACCATAGGCGACCTGTTGGGATAATTTTTGAAGGATGAGGTTGGTTATCTGCATAGGGAAGGATAGGCATGAGGCATGCCACCGAAGGGCGGGTTTAAGTAGTTGATAATGCGAGAGTTTTCGCGGCCTTGTGGGGTGTTGTGCCGCACGCCTGTGGTGTGGCGCCGCATCGCCGAACTTCAAAAATATCTTTTGATGGAGAACTCCGACACATTCCTGGTCCCACTCAGTGACACGGGATGGAGGGGGCGGTATACTTCCCAACGCGGCGATCGGTGCGCGCGAGAGAGTGTACGAACCCGGCCAGGATCGGAAGATAGCAACCGTACTACATGTATCTGTGATGCGTTTCTGGTCGCCGTATTAAATTCTCCCCCAGGGGGCTAGCTCTTACATCTCTTTTACCACCTTGGTGTCGGTGAAGGGTGAGAATGGAAGCCCCGCTCATACGCCCCGCGCCCCCTTATAAGCTCAACTTAAGGGGTGCATCTCGAAGCGGGAGTGGCTATTCTGTAGAAGTCCGTTTGGTTCAGGAAAACGCTTGTGTCCTACCTTGTTCTCGCACGCAAATATCGGCCCTCAGTATTCAGTTCTGTTAGTGGTCAGGATCATGTAACCCGCACCCTCGCGAATGCTCTGCAGCGAGAAAAAGTTGTGCATGCATATCTCTTCACTGGTCCTCGAGGAGTTGGAAAAACTTCGGTCGCTCGGATCCTATCCAAGGCTATTAACTGCCAAGCCCCGAACAATGCGGAGCCCTGTCTCGAGTGTCAGACGTGTAAAGAGATTAATGCAGGAACGAGCCTCGCGGTTCGAGAGATCGACGGAGCTTCGCATAACAGTGTCGAGAATGTTCGAGAGTTGATGGACTCTTTTAAGTCCCTTCCTCCGACAGGGTATAAACGAAAGGTATATATCATCGATGAGGTGCACATGCTGAGCATCTCGGCTTTTAACGCTCTTCTAAAGAGTCTTGAAGAACCCCCTCCTCATACAGTTTTTATTCTGGCAACAACGGACGTTCACAAAATCCCCGAGACTGTAATCTCTCGTTGTCAGCGACACGACTTTCGCGCATTGAGCTTGGCGACTATTGAGGCTCGTCTTCAAGAGGTGTGCGTTGAGGAGAAGATTGAGGCGGAGCCTGGCGCACTGAAGCTCGTAGCCCGGATGGCGGATGGCTCTATGCGCGATGCTCAGACGCTTCTCGATAGGGTTCAGAGTTTTTGCTCCGGAGCGATTACCGCTGCTGAAACGAGTAGGGCGCTTGGGACTGTTGAGCAGAGGGTTCTCTACGATATCGCTCACGGTATTGTTGCGCGTGATACGTCGGCGGTTCTTAAGCATGTGTCGGACATCTTTTCGACAGGGCTCGATCCTGCGATGCTGTTGAGGGAGTTCGTTCATTTTTGGCGAGAGGTTTTCGTTGCCAAAGTTGGTGGCGAATCTCAGTTGCAAGCGCTTGGACTGCGCGCGGACTCAACGACCGAATTGCTAAGGTTGGTTGCTCCTCTCGAAGTGGTCGATGTTCAAGATCTATGGGATGTCGCGCGTGATGGTGCAGATAGAGCTTTGCGTTCATCGTACCCGCGCTATGGCTTCGAAGCGCTGGTAACTCGTATGGCGACGCGGCAACCAGTTGCACAGGTGGGCGCTCTGCTCGGACAGCTCCTCAACTCGAAATCAGATGCCGGTAGCGCCCCTCGCTCGCCTGCCAGTGTTTCTGTGTCGCAGCGTGCAGAAGCTGTAACGAGGCCCCAGATGTCCAGCCCGACAAAGACTCCTGCCGTAACGACCCCTGGAACGACGGCCCCTTCAACGGGCGTTGCTCAAGTTGTACCGCCGCAGGCCCCTCCATCAGGGAGTGCCTTTAGTTGGGATGAGGTAGTGAGTTTCGCTACGACCAACACAACGAAGGTTCTCTTGGAGAATCTTAGGAGGGTGAAGCCTGTGCGCTGTGATGTTGGAATCTTTGAGGGAACTGCACCAGACTTCACTGCTACAAGTGTCATGAGAGAAAAAGAGAAGGTTTCTGCTCTTCTCGATGCTTTCTTGGAGAAGAGAGGTATTCCGGCGCCCAGGGCGTGGAAGATAGTAATTCAGAAGGGACCTGGGTCGGTCGACAGCTCAGCAAAATCGCCGACTCGATCCGATTCTGATAAAGAGATGCAAGGTCATCCGGCCGTTCAAAGCCTTCAAAAGTTCTTTCCTGGTAGCAAGGTTGAACAGGTTAAGGCAAAAGACTAAAGAGATTTAAAGATGGAGGTATAGCAGTAATGGCACGAGGATTTGGTGGCATTCCAGGCGGTGGAAATATGCAGGCGCTCCTTCAGCAGGCTCAAAAGATGCAGAAGGATATGCAAAAGGCACAGGCCGAGGCTGAGGCTTTCGAGGCTGAGGGTTCTGTTGGCGGTGGCGCTGTAAAGATTAAGATAAATGGGAAGTATGAGGTTCTCGCGGTTGAGGTAAAGCCAGAGGCCGTTGATCCTTCTGACATCGAGCTCTTCCAGGACATGGTTAAGTCTGCGGTGAACGAAGCGCTCACGAAGATTCGTGAGAATACAGAGAGTAAGCTCTCCCGAGTTACAGGTGGTGTAACTCTCCCAGGAATGTAAGAGGAGCCTTTTAATGCTTGCTTTTCCGATAGCGTTGCAGCGTTTAATCAAGGAGCTCTCAAAGCTTCCCTCAATTGGAGAAAAATCGGCTACTCGTCTCGCATATCACCTGATCGCAAACGATCGAGACCTTACTCGATCGCTCGCAGACGCATTGAATCAGGCAGCGCGAGACGTGCGGTTGTGTGAACGCTGCTTCTTCTTGAGTGATGATGTGCATTGCTCTGTGTGTAAAAATCCATCGCGAGACTCCTCTCTCGTGTGCGTCGTTGAGAAGCCCGTAGATCTCGTTGCGATAGAGCGGGGTGGAGAGTTTAAGGGATGCTATCACGTTCTCCATGGATTATGGGCTCCCTTGCGTGGTCAGGGGCCTGAGAGCATGCGCCTGAAGGAGTTGATGGCACGGGTTCAGGATGGATCGGTTCGGGAAGTTATCCTGGCCACCAGCGCAACGGTTGAGGGAGACGCGACTGCGCTATACATCGGTCGCATGCTTGCCGATTTAGGCATCAAAACAACCCGTCCTGCTCAAGGTATCCCCAAGGGGGGCGAGCTTGAGTATGCTGATGATGTAACGCTCTCAAGAGCCTTTGCCGCCCGAAACACCCTTCAGTTTTAAGGTTTTTTAGTGGTGTTTTTAGTACCTTAAGGCTGTAAAGCTGTAGCTCGGTATCTTGACTTTACGTACAGGTAGGCCATTATAGGGTCACCAATTTTCCCCGGTAGCTCAGTTGGTAGAGCAGGTGGCTGTTAACCACCGTGTCGGGGGTTCGAATCCCTCCCGGGGAGCCATTATCTGCACAGATTTGGCTCCTTTTTTTTGTTCACCCTGTTTTTTGTTCATCTTGGATGTTGCCGGTTTCAACACGGGCACCGAGGCTGGCGCCCCTGCACTGGTAGTGCGGCCGGCGACTGCAGGTACAAATGCAACGGAATCGATGCCCTAATGCGCCTTATCGAGAATGCGCTTCAGGGCAGAATGTTGCCGTTGGAAGCGGACAAGCTGGCGCTGCATCTGTGAGGAGTTTAGTTGGTCTTTCATGGAGTCTGATGAGCACTGCTCAAGCTCCTCCATCTGTTCTATGAGCTCTTGGAGCATTCGGAGTGGATTGGATGCGCTCGACGAGTAGAGGTGGGCCGATCCAGAGTTTTGGGGATCTCTGATTATCTCAACCTCTATCTGACCTGCTAATCCTGTACGTTTGCGTTCTCTGTCATCAGACGACATAGGTCCCTCCACACATGCTAAAGCGGTGTAGCTATCCAACGTACCCTTCAGCAAGAATCGTTCTCACTATCTTCTGGGCACTTGATGTTTCTGAGGTGCCTGCATCCTCTTAGAATCACAAAGTATTTTGCCTGGTCAGGATGATGGTGAGGAGGTATTGTTTCACGTGTTGGCGTTATTTTTCCACCGTCCCGCTTCGGACGGGGAAAAATTTGCCTATCCCCCTCGATTTCGAGGATCCACTGGGAATATCTCGCGAGTAGCGCATGTCTGATTTTATAGCAGTCGCCCTGATTTGGTACGTGGCGTTTTTATTCAGCACCGTGTGTCACGAGGCTGCGCATGCATTAGTTGCTAAGTGGGGTGGGGATGCTACCGCGTATGCGGGAGGCCACACTACCCTTGATCCTATGCCGCATATTCGTAGAGAGCCTTTCGGTCTTATAGTTATTCCATGGCTCAGCCTTCTCGCGTCGGGTGGAACGAGTATGTTTGGATGGGGCAGCGCTCCCTTCGACCCATTTTGGCAGATCCGCTATCCGCGCCGCGCCGCTCTGATGGCGCTTGCCGGGCCTGTTTCTAATTTTCTCATCGCAGGCGTTGCTGGAGTTTTAATGCACGTTGGTATCGCGTACGGCATCTTTGTGATCGATGGTAACCCCCTCGTCACATCTTCTGACGGACCCTTTCTTGAGGGAGCGGGGATGTTTTTGAGCGTTCTCTTCATTCTGAATATCATCCTCGGGGTCTTTAATCTCCTGCCGGTTCCTCCCTTGGATGGATATTCTGTGCTCGGTCTTTTCGTCCCTGAGCGAGCTTTCTTAAGGTTGCTTGATTTTGCTCGAAGCCCAGGCTTCTCCCTTCTCGGAATTATCCTGGCCTACCAGATCTTTCCGCAGATCGTACGGCCCGTCCTGCACGCCGCATTTTATTTATTTATGCTTCCGCTTGCTGGCTAGTCGCGCGCGACGTTTCTTTTGGCATGTTGGGCAGAGATGGGTTCCGCGTTGGCCTACAACGATTCGACGTATCGTGTCTTTGCATCGGGAGCACGTTCTTCCTGTACGGCCGTAGACTCTCGGCCTGTACATGCCTCCGTCCACAACCCCATCGCCAAAATCGGTACCTAGTTTTTGGATCGCTTCTTCGAGCGTTTCTTGAATAGCTCTATGAAGTGGGCGGATATCAGAAGATGAGAGCGTCGTTGTGAGAGTCAGTGGATGAATCTTCGTTTTCCACAAGACTTCGTCGACATATATATTACCCAGGCCTGCTATAATGCGTTGGTCTAGAAGGAGCGGTTTGATGCGACCTCTTTTGCTCAGAAGGAGCGCTTCAAGAGCTTCGGGCGTAAACTCGGGACCTAGAGGCTCTAGCCCGAGATCTCCCACCACCTCGTCGGGTTCTACGCATAAGCGCATTCGCCCAAATTTTCGGGTATCATTGAAGCGAATGCTCTTACCGTTGTCGAGATCAAGGCACACGCGATCGTGCTTAGCGACCTCAAACGAGGTTGGTACCACGTCGAGTGATCCACTCATCCTCAGGTGAGTGAAGAGATACAGTGGCGTAGTACCGTCGAGGCTCATCCCAACGTACTTTCCGCGTCTGAACAAACCGCCTATCCTTGTATTAAGCACCCGCTTCTCAAAGTCGGGGACGGCGGTCGGTGACACGCTGCGAAACCATGACACAGAGGCTCCGACGATGATGCATCCCTCAACGCGTTCACGAAGGTAATTAACAGTTGCTTCCACTTCCGGTAGTTCGGGCATATATCCGGTTTTATAGCAGACGAGGGGCGTTTTACAGATATCCGGACCCCTGAAGGCCAGTCCGCTGCATATAACCACCTTAAATTACTGACGGAGCGTATGACTGACCTAGCATGAGTTAGGTAACCCTTTCATTTTATCCGATAAAGTGACGATTCCCAAGGTAGGGGAGCTTCGTACGCATGCGCGTTGCCCATCGTTTTCAAAATGACCGGATGCAGCTTGAATTGTCAGTCTCAGACGACAAGTTGAAGCTCTTTGCCCGCGTCGTTCCTCAAAGTGATAGCGCTAACGCCGAGGTGGGTGAATTACGAGAGGAGTTACTAAAGGTAACCCAAGAATCTCTGATCGATGAAGGGGTCGTTAAGGATATCGTGGCGCAATTGCGTCAGGGGAAGGGGTGCGAGGGACGACGCATCGCAAAGGGAGAGTCTCCGGTTCTGGGTCGAGATGGAAAGCTCGTATGGCTTGTACGGCGGTTCCGCCCTGGCTCTGGCATAGATCCCAACAAGGAGCTCGCGGATTTTTATAACCTAGGACTCTTCGAAAATATCGAGGTCGGTAAAGAGGTCGCGCGAGTCTATAAGCCGACGGGAGGAACTGCTGGTATTGATGTCTTGGGTAAACCGCTTACTGCCAGGCCAGGAAAAGCTCTCAATCCCCGCTTCGATAAATCGCTTCAATTCAAGCCGAATGAGACACACCCGGAATATCAAACCCTCATAGCCGCAGTGAGCGGATATGCCCATGAAGAGGGGGAGAAGGTAACTATCCGCGATACTCTCGTGATAGAAAATAATCTCGACTACGAGATGGGACACATCGATTTTATCGGAAATGTGAGAGTCGGTGGAGATATTCAGAAAGGCTTTCACGTCAAAGCGCGGGGCGACATCGACGTTCTTGGCTCCGTGCTGGGAGAGAATCAGCTGACCAGTGGGGCCTCAATAACGGTGAAAGGGTTTCACCAAGGTGGTGGAGATGCTCACGTTAAAGCGGGAGCCAACTACACCGTTGGTATAGCGCACGGCGTTGTCGCTGAGGCAGGAGGAATGATCACGATTAAGAAAGAGGCGCGTGATTGTAATCTTCGGACCGTATCGGCTGTGATAGCGCCGAATGCTGCGATAATTGGCGGGTCAATCTGGTGCGTAAAGGGTTTCGAGGGAAGGGTGCTTGGTAACGAGATGGGAGTTCGCACAACTATTGAGCTTCGAAACGAGCTTGAGGTTACCGCGGAATACCGTGCGCTCGAGGAGAAGATTAAAAAGCATGAGATGGCTTTGGCGGCATTGGAGCTGCATATAGGCCCCTATTTGCAAAATCGTAAGAGAATCCCGCTGCTAAATGCCAAGTTCCGCATGAAGATTACCGACCTAGTCGGTAAGTTTGATTACGTACAGACATCGCTCGACAAACTGAAGGATGCCGTTAAGAGGATGAAAGAAGCAAAACCGGCAGAGGCGGATTCGCGGGTGAATGTAATGGAGGAGTTGCACGAGGGGGTCGTTCTAAGCACGTCCTCATACTCATTAGAGATAAAAGAATCTCAGAAGGGCCCCGTAAGCTATCGGCCGATGGAGTCTTTAGAGAAGTGGGTCGTTGTGGATTATAAACCATTGCTGCACGGATAATTTATGGACCAGAAAACCCTCTTATCGACGATACACTCCGCATGCGCTCAAGGGGTTCAGTTAATTCCGTCGGATATATTGTGTGCAAGCATAGGCTCTATCGGTCTCAAAGATCCCTTGACCGTTAGCCTCGCATCGACCCTACAAGATTGCCTTGATATTCTTCAGAAGAGGCGGGTGGGCAGTCTGCTTATTGTCGACGCCCACGGAAAATTGGTGGGGATTTTCACTGAACGTGATTTCGTGATGAAGGTCATGGGAAAGGTGGGGGACCTTACGACCGCGTTTGTAAAAGATTTTATGACGAAGGATCCGGTGCGTGAGCATCCTGACGCCTCCCTGGCCTTCGCCTTGAGCGTTATGTCCCATGGAGGATTTCGGCACGTTCCGATAGTCGACCAAGATGACGTGCCGATTGGAATTGTATCGGTGAAAGATGTCGTCGACTATTTTGTTCAGCGGATGCTCGACGGGATATTTGATTCCGTAGACATTGATATCTAGACTCTAGGTGAAGTGCGTTGAGTGGAGTCCCCTCGTTGCATTGGGGTGCCCTGCCGGAACCGCACTCAGAGCCAGAATATGCTTCGATACGCTACATCCCTGGCAGAGGGTGGTAGTGAGCCTGACCTCTCTAGAGTTTTTGCGAGAACGCCAGGCGGTTTCGATAGAGTCGGGTTTCCGCTGTCGCCCATTCCGTGGCGTTAAGATACAAAAAAAAACGGCCACCCGCGAGGGTAGCCGTTTTGGGAGACGATTGTCGTTTCCTCTATCGCACCAAGAGAGGTGCGATAAGGAGAGCGAGAATCGAAACCATCTTGATAAGGATATTGAGGGAAGGTCCCGAGGTGTCCTTGAACGGATCTCCTACAGTATCTCCTACGACGGCTGCCTTGTGAGCATCCGATCCTTTCTTTTCGTCCTCAACGAGGCCCTGCTCGATGTACTTCTTGGCGTTATCCCAGGCACCGCCTGTGTTTGCCATGAAGATACCGAGAACCACGCCTACGACCGTTGTTCCAAGAAGGAGACCGGCAAGAGCCTCTGGTCCCATTATGAAGCCAACAAGGATAGGTGTAGCGAATGCGACAAGACCTGGAGCCCGCATCTCGGTGAGAGCTGCTTTTGTCGAGATCTCGACGCATCGAGAGACGTCTGGCTTAACACCCTCACGACCCTCAAGTAGTCCCACTATCTCGCGGAACTGACGACGAATCTCAGTCACGATCAGCGCAGCCGCCTTACCTACTGATTGCATAGTGAAGGCAACCACAAGTCCTGGAAGCATCGCGCCGAGGAATACACCGACGAGGAGCTTTGGATTCGTGATGGCAAGGTCGATCTTGGTAGACGAGTTCGCGAAGGTTTGGGTAAACGCACCGAATACCGCAAGGGCCGTGAGGCCAGCGGATCCGATCGCAAAACCCTTTCCGATCGCTGCAGTCGTGTTGCCGAGAGCGTCAAGCTTATCAGTGATAGCCCGTGTCTCTTTACCGAGGTGCGCCATCTCTGAGATTCCGCCGGCATTGTCAGCGATCGGGCCGTACGCGTCGATCGTCATGATTATTCCGGTAGTGGAGAGCATTGCGACACCCGCGATAGCGACTCCATACACACCACCGAAGTTGTCCGATACGAGTACCGCCGCTACGATGATGAGGAGAGGGAGAGCCACGCTGCGGAAGCCAACGGCGATCCCGTTGATGACGCAGGTTGCGGGTCCAGTCTTGGCCGCGTTGACGATCTCATACACCGGCTTGGCCGATGTGTAATACTCCGTCGTTAAACCGATACCGATACCGCACAGCGTTCCGAATATTACAGGCATCCAGAGCTTCTCGTTCACCGGGGTGATAAGGAAGAATACGAGCGCTGCGATCACAAAGAGGACCGACGCAAGTAGGATGGTTGTTCGGAGTGCCTTGGCAGGATCACCGTCCTTGAGGAAGGACATCCACTTAATAGCGATAAATGACCCGATCGATCCAAGGAGACCAAGGATAAGCGGGGTTGCCATAAGCCAGATCTTGCCAGCTTCAACGTCCTCAGCTGAGGTCGTGAAGGTTGTGAGCGAGGTTAAATCTGCAGTGCTGATGGTAGCTGCAAGGGCCAAACATCCGATAAGGCATGTTACATATGACTCAAAGATGTCAGCGCCCATTCCGGCTACGTCACCTACGTTGTCGCCTACGTTGTCAGCGATCACGCCAGGATTTCGAGGATCATCTTCCGGGATTCCAGCCTCAACTTTACCGACGAGGTCAGAACCAACGTCAGCGGCCTTTGTGTAGATTCCTCCACCAACGCGAGCGAAGAGAGCTACAGAGGATGCGCCCATCGCAAAGCCTATCATCGGCTCATGGTGAGCGGGTGTTCCGAAAACAATGAAAAGAACTCCCACGCCGATAAGTCCGAGAGCTGCCACGGCAAGTCCCATCACAGCGCCACCGTTGAAGGCGGTCATGAGAGCTTGTCCCGGTTTGTTCTCAGATGCTGCCTGAGCTGTTCGAACATTCGAAATGGTTGCTGACTTCATGCCGAGGTATCCAGCAAGGAGAGAGCTTCCCGCTCCGAATACGAAGGCGAGGGCGGTTGGGAACGAGAGCCCCCAGTAGATGAGGCAGAACGCGACGGCGATGAGGGGCGAGAGGTATTGAGCTTGCTTACGTAGGTAAGCAATAGCACCTTCGCGGATCGCTTCGCTGATCTCCTGCATACGAGCACTGCCGGCTGGCAAGGCTTGAATGCCGACGTACAGTTGGTACGCCAGAGCGAAACCTATGAGGCCAAAGATGGGAATGGCCCATGTAAAAAGGGACAGTAAGGATGCGTCCATAGCAAAAACTCACAGTATACACGTCATGTTTATGTAACTTGCGACCGGCCCTACTTCGTTCCCATCGCTCATCGCTAGAACGCGCAGCGGGGAGAATTGACTCGATACCGGTTGTAAGTGCCTGAAAGAACAGGCCGGCCGATTCTAGCCGTATTGCACCAAGAGTCAACCCACAAGGCGGCTGCGCAAGATCTGGCTAACCAGCTGAATGTATACGTTTATTTGCGGTTCTGCTGCCCGGCTCTTGTTTTATCCCTACGTTCGTCCCGCGGGGCGTATTTGCGGCAAGCCGCTGTCAGGGGAAGCGCTATCCCTGCTCCGGGGTCTCTGGCGACGTTGGGGGCGTTCTCCGCCTCCCTGGTTCTGACTATGGTCGTCAACCACGGGCGCAGGGGAGCCTTCCTCGCCTTGCTGTTCGCCCATACACACGGAGGCCTCTGCCTCGCGAAGCGCGTACCTGAAGTCGGATAGGGTTGAAGGGGGAAGGAGGGCGAGTTTAATGAGGGTCTTGATAGATTGGTTAATCTTGTCTCGAGATCTTCGGAAGCATTTCAGGCAGCTCTCCTCTGTTGGTGTAGGTTCGCAGATCTCCGTGACTCCCTGAATGAGGCTCTCTATCGAAACGAAAGCTCCTTGTGTTTCGCACGGCAACGCGTTGAGTGCGGCGGAGATATCTTCAAGCGAGCATTGAGGGGCTGTTTGCGCCGCCGCGTTCTCGACGAGAGGGAGGAGAGGGAAGAGGAGGATACTAGCGATGATTGTGGGGCAAGGTTTCATGGGTGTGGGCTCCGAGGCTTTGTGTGATTGATTCCTGCGAGCTGCGCGGTGCAAGAGGTAGGCCACCGGTATAAGCTCCCGTGCCTTCGAGAAGATGGGTGATCGGGTACGCGCTTTTTGGGTATCACAGTTCTTAGAGCTGTGCAGATTTTCCAAAAAAAATCGCGGAGGCTCAGCTCCGCGATCTCCGTACGTGCTCTACTGGGGAATCTTTCCCTTAATGAGTTAGCTTTTTGTACTTGATACGATGAGGGGTCTCTGCGTCCGCGCCGAGGCGGCGACGGCGATCCTCTTCGTAGTCTTGGTAATTGCCCTCGAACCACACGACGTTGCTGTCACCCTCAAACGCGAGGATGTGGGTGGCTATGCGATCGAGGAACCAGCGATCATGGCTTATAACTACCGCACACCCAGCGAAATGTACGAGCGCCTCCTCTAGAGCTCGTAGTGTGTTGACGTCGAGATCGTTTGTTGGCTCATCCAGAAGTATTACGTTTCCGTGAGAGCGAAGCATCTTCGCCATGTGCACGCGGTTTCGTTCTCCTCCGGAGAGTGTTCCCATGAGCTTTTGCTGATCTGGGCCAGCAAAGTTAAACCGAGCGACGTAGGCCCGGCCGTTTATCTCGCGACTGCCTAGTTTGATGAGGTCGTCTCCTCCGGTGATCTCCTCAAAGACCGTATTCTTGTCTTTGATAGCCTCTCGGCTCTGATCCATATAGGCGAGGGAGACGGTCTCTCCAACTTTAAAGGTTCCGTTGTCTGGATTTTCTTGACCCGTTATCAGTTTAAACAGCGTGGTTTTACCTGCGCCGTTTGGTCCGATCACTCCAACGATGCCTCCGCGAGGGAGGTTGAAGCTTAGGTTCTCGAAGAGGACTTTATCACCAAAAGATTTTGTAATCCCATCGGCCTTAATTACTACATCGCCAAGACGGGGCCCTGGTGGAATGTAGATCTCAAGATCTTCGACCTGATTTGAGCTGTCCGCGCTCAAAAGCTCTTCATAGGCTTTGATGCGCGCTTTTGATTTTGCCTGACGAGCACGTGGGGATTGAGAGATCCACTCAAGCTCTCGAGCAAGGGTCTTCTGTCTCTTAGACTCGGCTTTTTCTTCAAGCTCAAGACGAGCCTTCTTTTGCTCAAGCCATCCAGAATAGTTTCCTTCCCACGGAACGCCATGGCCTCGATCGAGTTCCAGGATCCACTTGGCCACATTGTCGAGGAAGTAACGATCGTGCGTTACGCAGATTACGGCGCCTGGATATTCACTAAGGTGTCGCTCAAGCCACGCCACTGATTCTGCATCTAGGTGGTTGGTTGGCTCGTCGAGGAGAAGCACCTCTGGTTTTTCGAGTAGGAGCTTGCACAGCGCGACACGACGCTTCTCTCCTCCGGAGAGGTTCTCAACGGCGGAATCGCCCGGAGGGCACCGAAGCGCGTCCATAGCGATATCAAGGGTACGATCAAGGTCCCATGCTCCGATGGCGTCGATCTTATCTTGGAGGAGCGATTGCTTATCGATGAGCTTCTCCATCTCTTCGGGAGAGATGTCACCACCGAGTTTGGCGCTAATCGCCTCGAAGTCGGAGAGAAGGGTTGCAGCTTCTTTGCATCCCTCCATGACATTCTCCTTCACCGTTTTCTTTGGGTCGAGCTTCGGCTCCTGAGGAAGGTATCCGATGGTGAGGTTGGGACGGTTGGTTACGTCGCCTGAATACTCCTTGTCGAGTCCGGCGATTATCTTTAGAAGGCTCGATTTGCCGGATCCGTTCAATCCGACAACGCCAATCTTAGCGCCTTCGAAGAACGAGAGAGAGATGTCTTTAAGAACCTGCTTTCCCGGTGGGTGGGTGCGGCTCACTTTGTGCATTGAAAATATGATTGGTGGCATACGGTGAACATAGCGCCGCTACCTCAGTAGGGGCAAGTGGAGGCGAAGGAGATTCCTGCACAAAGTCTGGAAAAGGGTGTATCGGATCTTACCGAGACTGCGTTCGCCCCAGCGGGGCGCGATGTGAAGGAGGGAGAGAGTGCGGTGGTCCGCCTGAGTAAGGAGCTATTCGACCCCTGGCAGCTCTTTGCACGGGTTGCTCGAGGGCTTCGCCGTGCCTCGCTGAGGCTGTTAGAGCGGGAATGGATTTTGTTGATCTAATCTCGCGCGATAGGGAGCCTGGCCTAAAATAGTGAAGTCGTAATCTGTCAGGAAGAGCTTGCTTTAAAAAACACCCCCTTTGAACTCTCTTCGCCTCCCCCTAGATTGTCCGCCCATCAACCGCGGTACTGGCTCAAATTCAATAAGGAGAGCTATGCGACGATGGGAGCAACGGGAGCGAGGGAGCTATATCCTTGAGGTAGCCGGTGTGATTGTCGGCATCGCGGTCTTTATGGTCGGGGTCTCCGATGTGGTTCGTATGTTTCAGGCTCGCGGCGCCGTGCGGGCCGCTGTTAATGATGGTCTCCGTTGTCTCTATCCGACCGATGCCGGATGCGTAGAGTCCGCCAGGAATTCCCTCTCTCCTCCAACGAAGAGGTACAACGTCTGGGTTTGGGGGTCGGGATATCGAATACCGCAAGAGGCATACGTCGCATCAGCTCGGTGGCACACCGAGCCGGTGTATGAAGTGCCGGTCGATTCAGGAGAGCTGGCCTCTCTCGATCTGGAGCAAGACCCCTTTCAGTACGCGACCCGAGAGGTTCTTTATCCGACGACTGCGCATATCGCATACATGGCGCAGATATCGCAGCTTCCTCACGTGCATGGTGGGACGCCTCTTGAGCCATACTTTGTGGATCCGATCACGCGTGAGAGGGCTACTCCGCAGCGAACACTATCTCTTAGTCGTGTTCGCGGAGTGACGAGTGAGGGTACGGCTTATTGGGAAACAGGGGGATTTAACGAGCGGTTCAAGCTAGGTTCCGTGTCCTTCTCGATGAAAGAGGCATGGCCACTTGCCACGCAAGATCGTGCGAAAATATCTATGTTAGCGGGGCGTGGAGCCACCTCTCTTCCCTGCTTTAGCGGGCCGCTACGACGTTCTCTCGCAGGGGTTTCCATCGACGTGGGAGCTGGATCGCTTGCTCGGTGCGCGTATCGCGGAGATTCTTCAGGGATATGGAACAATTCCGCGCTCTCGGTGCCGCTTATGTTTCGCGTTTCTGGGAAAACTCAAGGCACAAACCGAGTAGGTGAGGGGCGCGTCCTTTTATCGATGTCATGGCAGAGCGCCGCGGGATCGGGGACGGTGCCTTTAGGTGGGCGAGTCATCAAGAGTGGGGGAAGCGGAAACTTCATTCCCCGTGGCCTTTCAAAGGAGGACATTCGAGATAACCTTGAATATCAGTACAAAGATTACGGGGAGGAGCTGGCTCTCTACGGAAGACTCCCTCTCATCCCTCAGGACGCTACCGTTACTATCAGTATCTTCCTCTTGAGCGTAAATAAAAAACCGGTCGCGTGGGCGGGAGATTCAATCGAGATCTTTCATCCTCGATATGCATTCAATCATGAGCGTTATAGGTGTGGATATTCCGCGGACCCTCGCAGGTGTGCCTCGCCGCCTGTGGGTCCGATCGCTTTCATCGAGGTGCCTACAGACAGCGTACCCCAGGTGGTGCAAGCAGGTGGGGCACTCTGCTCTCTTGCGCGGCGAACAGAGGCAGAGACGAACCCGCACGAGGTCCTCGATCAGGTCGTTCAAAAAATTCGGAAAGGGATGGCTCTAGATCCTATTCGCTTTGTTGAGCAGGTAGCGCTCGATAAAAGGGAGTGTTCGCCGCAGCGCAAGCGCTGGTCCTGTGTTCGCAACGAACCGATCCGATATTTGAGGGGGTGTGAGTCAGCGAGTGGCTTCCCTCTAGCGATGGAGAGGTGTGGCGTGCCACCTGAAGAGGCCTCTCGGTCTCGAATCGCAGGATTGGAAACATTGAGAAAAGAGTCGACAGAATTTCATACCTTTAAGGGGTGTTCGGGAGAGAAGATTCCTGAGTGCGCCAAAGGCAGCGCGCGCAAAGTCGCCGATCATATCTGGGATCCTTCCCAAGATACTTCGTCAGTATGTGATACTTCCGCCCTTCAAAGTGCTCCGACTATCACGATTGGACCTCTTAATGGGAGTCTTTGTGACGACCAAGCTATGCGCGTTCGTGACCTGTACCGGAGAGAGGAGAAGATTCCGCTTGGAGTGCCGATCGTTCTTACACGAGTCCCTGCTCCTGCAAGATTTAGCGCAACGCCCCTGGCGGGATCGTGTACCCCCTTTGACACAGTCGACGGCTCCAACGAGAGGTTGTTGTGTGGGCGGGCGGTGGGCGCCCTGACGGCAGAAAGGTGTTGCTCAGCTGCAAATGGATTGTGCAGTAGGGAGGAGGTGTACACTGATGTAACCGCAAATAATGGTAAAACCCGAGCGATACTGGATGCGGCTACCCAGCGGGTCGTCGAGGGGATTCAGGCGGGTTATCCGGCGGCCCATTATGCCGATGCGTGCGGGGGTGACACCACTAATTGCGCTACGGTGGTTGCCGAACTCTCTCCTGACTCGACGACCGCAAAGGTCTCTGCGCGCCTCACCATTCCGCTTCGCTTGCTCAGACTGGGGACTGGTAGTGAGACTACGGTAGGCCACTCAGCAGAGAGGATGTTAGAGGGCAGGTCCTTTCAACGCTAAACTACGCAATTTTTGCGAGCAGGTGTTGAAAAATCTCTCTTTGCTGGAGGCGATATTACGACTAGAACAGTATCTATATGAGCAGCTCTGGTCTCAAACGTGATGCCGTGTTTCGTACAGTGATAGGGGCGCTTCTTGCTCTCATCGTGACTATCCCAGCTATTCCTCGCGAAGCGGTTGGTCAACAGGAGTGTGTTCAATTCTCACAATCATCTGCGGACTCCGTATTCGGCCAAGCGCTCTCGACGGTTCGCGTGATTACAACGGGCGCGCTCAAAGCAAAACGTAGTGGTGCATGGAGGCCGGATGGATCTTTTGCGGACCCGTTCTTTGCGCAGGCCGGTAGTTCCTTGCGAGAGATCCGAACGCTTCTTAATGACGCGGCGGCGTCTCAAAATCCGGTGGCCAAATCGGCACTTCTTGCGGCTTTCGATGAGATATTTGAGGTGCCCTTCCCCAAAGGATTGCGTCACCTCGCCCGGTTAAAGAGATCAGAGCGCCGGAAGTTTGTTGGTGAGATAGAGGCGATTCCGCACATCTCATCGAGTTGTGATTAGACGAGGTTTCAAAAGACGCCTGAACCGCGATGTGTTCTGCTACGCGATAGATCGGCGCGCATTTCCCCGCTAAACTCGCTCGTGCGTATTTTGCGCAACCTCCCCAGTAGAAGTGAATAAAATCGCCCCTCAATCTTATAAAAGTCGTCGTGATAGAGAGTTCTTGCGAGTCGTTGATGAGGTGGGGGATACTGCGGTAATGAATGTGATGAAAGGCCCTGGGGCGTTATCGATCTTCTCCTTTATAATGGTGCTTCTCGTTGGGATCGCTTCCACTGTGCCCTCGTATGCCGCCCCACCGCCTGATGAAAAGGCGGCGGAGATAGGGGCCAAGAGTGATCGGTATAGTCAGGTGGTAGACCGCGCAATTGATGCGCTCATCCAAGGAGACGCCAATACATTTAGAGCTTTTCTTAGCCCCGGCACTATCAAGCGGGAGCAGCGCGGCTCAGGAGCTGTCGATACGATTATCAACGATCGCTTCATCCCCTTCTTTAAAGACTTCAAGAAATTCAGTGCGAATGTAAACACCATCGCTACTCGCGACATCGATGGTAATAGGGGACTCGCTCTTGCGCGATCGTTTTATACCCAAAGCGGGAGTGAGCGGTTTTTCGTTATTTACGTTTTAGATGAGAAGGGAACGCTCACGATAGGCAATCTTCTTCTCGATACGACGATGGCGGATATCACACGGGGACGCTAGCAGCACGACTCGATAATGACAGAGATTGTTTTTTCGGCCTCCGTGTACACCCGTTGCGGATCGGTCGGATCGATGGAGATCGCGATCTTTTCCGCTGCCAGTTTGTCCCCTCGATTCAGATAGGTGCGGACCATTGCAAGTGCTAGAATAGGGTTGTTAGGGATTCGAGCGTGAAACGCTGAGAGCAGCGTCTCGCCAAGGCCGGTTTTGGTCAGAGAGTCAAAGATTGAACAGGCTCCTACAAGGAAGGAGGTTTGGGTTGGAGTAATCGGAGCACACGCAGTTAATCCCGCCTCGGCCGCTATAAGGGCATACGATGCCGCATGGGGACAAGATATGCCGTGAGCCTTTCGGCTTATCTTGCTCGCGACGACGTTGTTCATCATTGAGATGTAGTGTCGATCGCGGTGAGGAGTTCGTTTCTTAAGGCTGAAGCAGAGACTCTCTATGGTTTTTGCTCTGTGGATAGCCATGTGGTTGTTGAGAATGACGTTACGACCAGCCCGAGCTATCTCCCGCATACGTTCGGGGTTGCTCAGCAGGTGTTGTACCTTTGATGCCGCTTCTTCAACGTCGTCTGGAGTGTACGTGACCAGATGGGTTCCGTCCTCAAAGAGCTCGAAGAGCCCGTTCGGGGTTCTTTCCGTCAGGAGAAGCGGGCCGCACATCATAGCTTCGAATACTCGAAAGTTGAGATCCCCTTTGACGGTTTGATTCACAACGATATCAGCGTAGGGAAAGATCTCCCAATAGTCTCCATGAGCGATGTGAATCGGAATCTTATTTTGAAGTGCCTCAAAGAACGCCACGCGTCGAGGATTAAGTTGGGGATTCAAGTTGCCCACAAATGTGCTTGGAAAACGTTTTTCGACTTGGTTTTCGACGAATCTTGGAGCCCACAGAGGGAACCAGCTTGTTGGAGTGCCGCTTTCTTCAAATACAGTGAGGTAGTCCTTTTGAGCGACGAGGATATGATCGAAGAGGGGAGCGATGAATGAGTGGATGTTGTGGTGATGGTGGGTGTCTACCGAGTAGAAGATAGTCGGTATCTCGCAGGTATCGAATCCCGACATAAAAAGAACGGGCATACTATTGTCATGCCAGATGAGAGCGTCCGGTCGAGGGCCCTCCATGCTGGCGAGGACATCGGCGATATTATTCATGTGACGGGGGATCTGGAACTCAAGGTGAGGCTCGAACCCGCACGTAATGACTTCGTGCCCCAAGGATCGGAGTTCGGTAGCAAACCAGTCTTGATTGAAGATGATGATCTTCACGAGGATCTCTGTCCGTTTTAGTGGATCGGATCGCGCACAGAGGAGCATCCTCGGCGCACGCAACGCCACTTTAGATACGACAACTCAAGGGGTTAGGATGAGACTCTGGCCAGAATGGTTGCTTATTGGCAGGCGAAGCGCGCTAACCTATTGATTCGTCCGGCCAATACGCCTTAGGCGGCGACCTGATTTTCAATCGCTTCTTGGTAGATTCGAGCTGGAGGCTCGCGTAGATCCCAGACGAGACCTAACCAAGAGAGGGCTTTTAACGTGTAGTGTGAGATATCGATCTCCCACCAGTAGAAGCCCTGACGCTCTGAACCTGGATAGCGATGGTGGTTGTTGTGCCATCCCTCTCCGAGCGTAATCAGCGCAAGCAGGAGGCTGTTCTTGCTGTCGTCTCCCGTCTTGAATCGAGCTTTGCCTACGATGTGAGCCATCGAGTTGATGCAGAAGGTCCCGTGGTAGAGGAGGGTTGTGCTGATGCAAAAGCCCCACGTGAACATCTGAAGAGGGCCCGTGCCGAGAGAAGGAAAGCTTGCTTCAAGATAGTAACCTAGTCCTACAAGGGCAGCGCCAAGGAGGACGGGGGGAACGATGTGGTGTTTGTCGAGAAGGCGGAGCTCGGGGAATTTGACGAGGTCTTTTACGTTCTCCCAGCGAGTTTCAACGAATTGAGTGCTGAGTACCCATCCTACGTGCGCCCACCAGAGGCCATAAATTCGTGGCGGATGAACATCTTCCTCGGTGTCTGAGAATTGGTGGTGATGTCGGTGATGCGAAGCCCACCAGATAGGTCCCTTCTGAGCGGATGTCGCTCCGAGGAACGCCAGGACGAACTGAAACCAACGACTAGTCTTGTAGCTTCGGTGCGAGAAGTATCGGTGATAGACTCCCGTGATGCCGAACATCCGTACCGCGTAGAGGGCCATGCATACAGCGAACGCGGCCCAGCTGAACCCCGCCCAGAACACCAAGAGGCAGCCGAGATGGATAGCCCAAAAGGCCGCCTGTTTTATCAGGTTTACTGGGTGAAGTGGATTGCCGCTCGTGCTCATGTGTAGTGTCTCTCT
>JBIIEK010000025.1:0-24493 GCA_044237895.1 Bdellovibrionota bacterium | reverse complement strand
CCCCTCCGCCCCCCCCTGTTCCATATCCTCCTCGCGATTCTTATCGCCACGTCTGGATGTCTACGATACACCCCATCTCGGGATGAGATCCAAAAAAGGTCGAGCGTTACCTCCGATACGGTTGCCCCTCTGGGAACGGAACAAGAATTTCACGAATACGAGAGAGCTCTTAAAACGCGGCTGGATAGTCTCATAGCGGAAAGAGCCCACCTCCTAGGACCGTCGCAAGGGCAAACAGGGTATTCGATTGGGCCAGGCGATGTCGTGCAAGTAAGCGTGTTCGGCTTTAACGACCTCCAGACAACCACCGAGATATCTCCCGCTGGAACTATCACCCTCCCACTTGTTGGGGAAACCTCGGTCATGGGGCAGGATGCAGGGACCCTCCGCAACCACCTCAGCTCAGCCTACTCCCGGTTCATAAAAAACCCGAAGGTCGATGTTGGAGTAAAGACGTATCAGGCCAACCGTGTCTCAGTCATTGGGGAGGTCTCTCGACCTGGTATGTATCCCCTTCGTCACAATGGACAGCTCCTGACAGAGCTGATCTCGGAAGCTGGGGGGCGAAATCAGATAGCCAGTACGCGACTCATTTTACTGCCATCGCCAAAATCTCAACCTAGCAACGATACTCACGCGGCACCAACCACTATGCAGGGAGTAAGCGGAGTCGAAATTGAAATAGACGACCTCATGGGTCGGATTGACCAACGACCACTCCTTGTCCCCCTTCTTGCGGGAGACACCGTCGTGATTCCCGAGGCGGGCTCGTATGAAGTTGACGGCGAAGTCGAGAAACCCGGTTCCTATAAGATCACCTCACAGGCTTCAGTCATGAGCGCGATCGCCGCGGCGGGTGGGTTCACGTATTCGGCAGATGTCAAAAAAATCGAAGTTATTCGCGAGATCGGAAACGGCCGCAAAGCCCTTGCGACGATAGACCTCGAAGAGGTTGGGCTACGAGGAGGAAGTGATATCCGCCTACGTCCTGGCGACCTCATAAGAGTTCCAAGCGAACCGGGACTCTTCTTTGAACGGCAGGTTGTCGCGACCCTAAACGGAATCTTCAGTGGATTCGGTGTGAGCAAACGAGTTCAATAAAACCCCCAACCCTCGATATCCTCTTATGTTTAAGGTGATCCTTTATGTACAACAATAAGCCACTTCCGGAGGCGCCGGATTACCATCCAGGGATACCAAGAGACCCGTGGGAACAAACCCGTCTCATGGCGTTACCAATTCATGACGAGCACGCTAGACTCTCCGACTACCTGCGCATATTCCGCAAGCATGCCTACCTAATAGCCTCGTGCATCGCAATCTCTACAACTATCGCCGTCCTCTACTGCATATTTACCTCACCCCTTTATACCGCCGAAACGATCCTCGAATTGAAAGGCTACGCGCCGGTTCTATCAAACGTGCAATCCGAAACTCTCTTCGGAAACGACACGCGTCGCGTTGAGTATCAAAAAACGACCGTCGCTAAACTCAAGCTTGCGAGCCTCGGCGACGAGGTCCTCTCCAAAGATAACCTTGCAGAGGAATTGACCGAATATTGGGATTCCCGCAGATCCCCCTTGGCAAACATCACCACATCTATCGCCGCTGCCGTATGGGAACCTCGAAAGCCCTCCTCGGTAAAAAGCTCCGACCCTCTATTCACCATCAAACCCTCGATCATTAACCGATACCTGGATTTAATTCAGATAAACCCCGTTCACGAGACCAATTTAGTTGGAGTACAGGTTACAACTGCCAACCCAGCGTTGTCTCAACGACTCGCAAACGCACACGCCAATGGGTTTATCTCGCACCTCCAAAAGGAGCGTCAGGAAGCGGTCTCTGCGAATCTTAACCTTCTGCAAAGACAAGCAAGTGACCTTAAATCACGAGTTACGTCAGCGGAGAACGAACTCTCCTCGTATGCCGCAAAAAATAAATTGTTTGGAGTCTCCGAGGATGGCGCCAAGGTAGTCACGACTCGTCAGATTGAGTCACTTTCGGGACTTCTCGCAGAGGCGACCGGACGGCGTATCAAGACAGAGAGCCTTTTAAGCGAGATAGGCTCCCGAAAGCTCGATGAACTCTCGGTAACTGACGACGACCTAGTCCGGCAATTACGCTCGACCCTCCAACAAGCCGAAGCGGACTATGCTACCCTCGGGAGCCGAGTAACCGTTGCCTACCCAGGGATGGTTGAACTAAAAGCGAAGATAACCACGGTCAAAAAAGCCATACAAGACGAAAGGCGTCGATCACTTCGAGTTCTAGAAACTCAATTAGCGAACGAACGAGACGCTGAAAATAAACTGCGTCAACAGATAGAACAGGAAAAAGCGTTAGCGCAAGAGACCTCCCAACGGCTTATTCAGTATAACGTTCTCGCAAAAGAGGCTAATTCATTGCGAGAGCTCTACCAGACTGTCCTCAAACAGGCGAAAGAGGTTGAGGTGAGCGCTGCAAGCGCATCAAATCATGTTTTCGTTACTGATTACGCGACCCGCCCCTCATCACCAAGCGCACCGAAAACGAACCTGATCGTCACCCTCTTCGCACTACTCGGAGTAGCGATAGGGTTACTTGTAGCACTCGTCATAGAGGCTTTCGATAATACGCTCAAGTCGACAGATGATGTTCGCACCTCGCTCGACCTTCCGGTACTTGGCGCCGTCCCACGATTCGAAGAGCAGGCGGGGCTCGCTACCACCCCTACGCTCAAAAAACTGAGTCATGACGAGGCTACAAACACCAACTCCGATGAACTCTTGGCTGCGACAGAAATGGAGGAGATATCAAACAAAATAGTCTCTGTCGCCTCTCCTCACGACGTGGTGTCGGAAGCGTTAAGAACCATTCGAGCGGGAATTCTTCTCTCTTCGGCGGATCACCCTCCTAGGGTCATCATGATAACGAGCGCCATGAAGGGGGAGGGAAAAACAACCGTTCTCTTCAATCTTGCCGCGACTCTGGCGCAAGCGGCACATCGAACGCTCATGATAGATGGGGATTTGCGGGAACGGGGTCTCTCTAAAATATTTTGTAGAGGCACTGGCGGGGGCGGCATTGGTCTGACGAACTATCTTGCGGGACAGACGCAACTTGATCAGGTAATAAGACGCACGCCTGTAAAGAATCTTGATATCTTGCCAGCCGGTAGCCGCTCTCCAAATCCAGCCGAATTGTTGAGCTCCTCCACTATGAAGGAGCTTATTGCAACACTCTCCAACGAGTATGACTTCATCCTCATGGATTCACCACCGATCCTACCCGTTGCGGATGGCCTCACCCTATCACGAGTGGTTGACAGCGTCGTGTTAGTAGTCCGGAGTCAAACTACAGACAGAGAGATGGCGCAAGAGTCCCGCCGGCGGCTGCTTCGAGTCAAAGCGCGGCTCCTCGGTGTTGTCATCAATGACCTCGACACGAGCGCTAACGCCCGGGACGGAATGATGTACGGCGGGTACTCGGACTCTGAAGATTCCGTTTTTTAACCACAAGGACGCTACGTGAGGTATCGAGCCAAGGCTAACTTCAGCCTTGGCTCGTTAGAACATTTCTAGGTGCGCCCTCGCACGTGACTACCATCCGCGATTAAGGGAATCCAGGGCACCACCTTACAGCAGGTTGCTACCGCGCTCCGGAACCCGACACTACAACCCCAACGGTTTTGAGAGCTATCCATGCATCGAGCGCGAAGCTTCGACGTTTAATGTACACCAGGTCGAAGGCGAGTTTCTGCCTATAACCATCTATGTATCGTGGATATCCCTGGATGACCTGCGCTAATCCCGTTAATCCGGCTTTTACTCTCAGTCGTCGACTGAAGCCGGGGATACGCTCCTCGAATTTCTCTGCCAACTCCGGTCGTTCTGGTCGCGGCCCGATCAGGCTCATCTCTCCCTTGAGAACATTGAAGAGTTGAGGCAGTTCGTCAATTCGCGTCTTTCGCAACAATACGCCGATCCGGGTAATGCGAGAGTCATTTTTCTGAGCGAGCATACCCCATCCCGTCGGTTCCGAGTCGTGATACATCGTCCGAAACTTTAGAAGGCAGAACTCTCGCCCCCCTTCCGTTAATCTCCTTTGCGAGAAAAGCACCGGTCCCCTAGACGAAAGCTTCACCGCTATCGCCGTGCACACCATCACCGGTGACGCCACCATACACAGCACCGCTGCGCCTCCAATATCTACTATGCGCTTCCCAATGTGATACGACCCATTAGATTTGGCTTGAACATCTTCTTTCATCTTTCACCTCCATTATATGTTGGTGCGACTGAGGAGAGCAGCTTCACCTAGCTGCGATCACATACTCACGACGCGTTCAAATGATACAAGAACGTATACGTCTAAAGGTGAGATGCCCCTATGCGAATAGTCATTCTGTACAACACTTCGTGGTATGTTTACTTGCTCAGACGAAATCTGATCACCGCGCTACAAAATCAGGGGAGCGAAATAACGGTAATTGCCCCGTTCGACTCGTATACAGAGAGGGTTCGTAATTTAGGCGTCAATGTTATCGACCTTCCACTTCGACCTTCCGGAAAAAATGTGCTGCAAGAGCTCGCTACGATAAGAGCTCTCTATACAGCTTTGAAATCTGTGAAGCCAGATGCGGTGCTCTCGTATACCGTTAAGTGCAACCTATATGCCGGACTGTGTCAACGACTCCTCCCCTTCAAACTCATCCCCAACGTATCGGGACTGGGTGAAGCATTTTCACAACAAGGCGCCCTACAAAATATCATTCGTGTTTTGTATCGGGCGAGTCTCGGAAGATGTGTGAAGATATTCTTTCAAAATGAGGAGGACCTCTCTCTGTGTATCGAGTCTCGCCTAGTTAAAGAGGCGGTGTGTGAAGTACTGCCAGGATCGGGAGTAGATATACATCACTTTTCGCCAGCCCAGCGGGCACCAGAGGGAGCTCGAACGTTCCTGATGTTCGGTCGACTCCTACCGCAAAAGGGCTTTGGTTATTTCATACGATCCGCGGCAAGTATCCGGGCCACTTTAGGGGACCGCGCACGATTTTGGATCCTTGGGTCCCCCGATCTTGAGCGGAGGGATTCGGTGGCGCTGCTCAAGGATATTCAAGCAGCTCATTCGAAAGGTATCATCAGATACATTCCTAAGACCGATAATGTCCTGCCCATTATTCAAGAGAGCGACGTTGTAGTGCTACCGTCTACCTACAACGAAGGTGTGCCACGGTCGCTTCTGGAGGCGCTCGCGTGCGGAAAGCCTATCGTTACAACCGAGTGGAAGGGGTGTCGTGAGACCGTACGAACTGGGATGAATGGATATCGAATACAGCCTCACGATCAGGATGCCCTCACCATCGCACTAACCCACCTCACCGAGTGTTCATCTGAGGACCTCCTCCAGATGGGGAGGGCGAGTCGGAAGATTGCAGAGACACGATTTAACGAAAGCCATGTGCTCGACGCCTACCTTCGAGTTCTTGGGTTCCCACCATCCACAAGTAAGGAACATTCCTCACAAGTCACTGAAGCGGCCTAAGCTATGCCGCTTGAACTATAGTGTCTGGGCGAACGCGACGAGCAAAATATCGGGCACCAAGCTCAAACGAGGAGGTCTTTCGGATTAAGCCCCATCCCAACGTAAGTGCTGCTACAACAACCGCTATCGATACGAAGCCAACAGCAAGGAGTGTAAGGAATGGATTCAGCCCCAACGTTCGCAAAGGCTGTAAACCCCACGTAAACACCGTCCCTAGGCATAGAGATATCCAGATCCCCGGAAGGTGCGAATACAAAACTGCCGTGTAGGGCATCGCTATGAGACGCGCAGCGAGCTGTGTCATCAAGATGTAATTAATAGCAGTCCCAGCAACCACAGCCCATGCGACACCGATAATGCCGAACCATGTAGCGCCGATAAACGATCCTACAAAGACAGTGCCTGTGTACCACACTTGGCGGGTCGTATATCCAAGCATCTCCCCTTGCGAGCGAATCACCGTATCTCCACACTTATACGTCGTCCGACAGAAGACTCCCAGAGCCAGGATTGATAGGACCGGGCTGATACTAAGCCATCTCGATCCGAACAGCACCTCCACGATCTCATCGCTGAGGTTGTACATGACGATACTCACAGGAAGAGCAACCATCGTGGAAACCTCAAGACTTGCCCGAAAGGCGCGCTGCATAGTGAGCACATCCTCCTGCTTCTGAGCCAACGCTGGAAAGAGCACCCTCTCAAAGAGTTGCCCGACAAACATAGCTGGGATCGCCATAAGTTGGTACGCCCGTGAGTACATGCCAAGCGCTTCGGTACCAAGAGCTCTTCCGACAACAAAGTTATCTCCCTGAAGGGATATAAAATTCAGTATTCGCCCGGCGCTGAATCCTACCCCCTTAGAAAACAGACCACCGGCGCTCACGCGGGTGTATCTTCCCCCTTGAGGCATCACCACCACACCTCGCGTCAAAATTGCTCGAAATATCTTCATGACGAGGTGAGAACAAACGAGAGCCCACACGCCGAATCCCAAAGCCGCCCCTGTAATACCGACAAGTCCTGGCCCCAGTATATACGAAAAGGTTTCTGCTCGGACTATCTCACGAAAGCGCAACTGCCGCTGCAGCATACCATCTGGCACGACCACGAACGCATCAACGACGAAACCAACGGCTAATACCGAAAGGACGAGCACTACTTTGGGCTCCCGAAAGAAATGAGCTACGATGGGTGCTAGTGCCCACAGCGCAAGCATTATTACTAACCCCGAAGCCAGAGAGAGGATCTGAGCCGTACGCACATCGTTGTCGTCGATCTCACTTTTTTGGATGAACGCTGGGCCAATTCCGACCTGACCGATCCGCTCCGCGCAACTAGTGCAGATAAAAGCGATTCCAAGAAGTCCGAATTCCTTCGGTTCGACCATCCTAGTAAGCGCGGCAAGCACTCCAATTCGCAAAACCGCCTGGAGGATCATTCCCGCTCCGATCCATTGGAACCCCCGGACTACGGAATGTCCGAATACCTTTTCTTTTTTTTGCATGACTTCTTGTACTAGATCTTGCGAGCTCCCCCCATCAATCATGCCATGCTGGACGATAACGGAGCGACCTCCCTGGCGACGATCATGCACTATGCATGAAGGGTTCCACACTTATTGATCTCTGGTGGTCGTACCCGTACCGTGGAGAAATGGTGACGTTACGGCATCTTCTCTCGCTCCCGGAGCGACTCTATACACTCGCATTCTTTTTGATCGTGCTTACAGTAGCGGACCAACCGATGGGACGACTCGGGATACTTCCCCTTCCACCTACTCTCTTTGCTCTACTCGCGATGGTCCCTTTCGTCCTCATTGCGGGTATTCAAGACCTTTCAACAAGGACCCTTAACCGAACATGTGCTCCCCTTCGAATAAATCGCTGGCCCCTCCTCGCATTTTTCGTGCTCGTTGTAGCCTCAATCGTGTGCAGTACATTCGAGGGAGCCCACTGGAATGAGGATGGCAAGTGGATATTCCTTATCACCTATGGCTTTTTTCTCTCTCTGTGTGCGCTCTACCTTCCACGAAGCTTCGCGTTCTACCGAGCTCTCCAGAACGCCGGTCTTCTAGCGCTATTCCTCATCTGTTGGTCTATATACCTCGACATTACGACTCCCGGAACCTTCGCTGCGATCACAGAACGGGCCGCAGGCTTTTCAGGCAACGCCAATTATTCCGCGCTCATCTCCGTAATGATTACGGCTTCAATTCTCGACTACTCAGACAAGAGGTTCCGGTGGTTCAATCCGATCGCCCTTACCACGTGCTCCGCTATAATCATCGCTACCATGTCACGCAGCGGAGCGCTCTGTTTCGTCACCTTGCTGACAACTTTTATCTTCTTCAGGGTACGGTCAGGAAGAGCCGCGACTCGAGAGATAACTCACCTCATTATTATTGCTCTATGTGTGACCGGCGCGGGAATCGGCATATTCTCATTTCTGGCGGCCACCGACACCGCAGGATTTAAACAAACTCGTATCTACCGCCTGATCTATGCAAAACGAGTAGACGATGGATCTACCGCGAGTCGCCTCTTCGCCGCGCGCGAGGCGCTGCGAAGAATTAATGAGTCTCCTCTCCTCGGCAAGGGAACGGGCTACGCCCGAACGCTGCCCGAACTTCCCCACAACCTCTATCTTCAGCAATGGGTGAACAACGGGCTGCTCGGATTTCTCGGATATCTATTTTTTATAGGAGTATCCTACGCAACCTTCGCAAGAAGGCTCTTTCGCCCCGGACAGTGTCTCATGGCCGTCGTTTTCGTGGGCAGTTTTTTTAGCCACAACATCCTCGATCAGCGCACCTTCCTGGTACTGTGGGGCGCGCTTTTGACACTATCGGCTTATTACGCAAGACCAGCGATGGCCAGATAATCCGCGGTTGCGTTTGAGGCCCCATATCGCTGCAAGGCGTATCGCTCCCCAGCACTTCCGATTGGCTGCTCTAGGGACTCCTCCATCGCCCTCGCGAGCGACTCCTCATCACCAACGGGAACGAGCTTCCCGAACTTTCCGTTACAGAGGATCTCGGAGGGCCCAGTCTTGCAATCAGTCGATACGATTCGAGCCCCTAAGGCCAGCGCCTGCACGAGCACATTCGGTAAGCCCTCATACTCGGAGGCGAGCACGAAGAGGTCTGCTTGCTTCATAAAGCGGAAAGGGTTCCTCTTAAAACCGATGAGTTGTACGTAGTCCCCAAGTCCGAGACGATTACTTTCGGCGAGCAACTCAGCACGCTGACTGCCATCGCCAAGAATAAGGAGTCGAGCCTCCACTCGCTCACGCATCCGGGCGAACGCGCGTAAAAGTGTGACGAATCCTTTGTGCGGCTCAAGGCGTCCAGCGCTCACCAGCACCGGCATATCACGCTTTAGGAACCACGGATGGTCTATCGGCTCGTTCGCTAAAACCAACAGCTCCTCTGAGATAACGGGCGTAGGCACCACGTGAATGCGCCCCTTCAGATCTCGGGCCATCATCACCAGCTCCTGAGATACGCCTTCTGACACGGCGATAACTCCCCGACTCATCCGATACGCGAGCGGCGCAATCTTATAGGTTATCCAACGGGAGAAACTTGTTTTAGGACTCGTAACAGGGGCATTCGATTCTCGTACCACAACCTCAGTGTCGACGCGGGCTAACCGCCCTGCAAATGCAGCGACGACGTTGGCGTGCATAATCGTTGCATACAACGCTTTTGGTTTGTGCGTTCTCAAGTAGCGAGTCAGGCCGGGGAGCGAGGCGATCACTCGTGAACTTTTGAGGTCCACCACCCGAACACCGGAAGGGATAAGCTCCTTAAGGGCCCCCTCAAGATTTGAGAGCACCAGATCAACGCGAAATCCTCTCCGGACCAACTCACGCGCAAACACCAACATTGCTCGCTCAGCACCACCACCGTGAACACTCGGGAGGAATACCGCTATAAGCTCTGAGGAGGTCATGCCACCTCCCTAATCGAAAAGAACCGCGAAGACGATCGCAAAGCGTTGTGAATAATCCCTTCACGAGTCGGCGAAACAGAATCGAGTACAGGATGTTTACCGATATCAATTGCGCAAACGTACCTCTTGCTCAATACGCCAATCCGATTTTGATCCAGAGGCGCTGAACCATTTGACCGCAACAAGCCGCCGTTAGCGGGAATTCTGAAATGCGTTCTAGTACGATTACCGGCTTGACGACGTATACCAACCCACCGTGCGCTCAAGGCCCTCCGAAAAATCAACTTTAGGAGACCACGAGAGCTTCTCTCTCGCGGAGCTGTTGTCGATACAACTACGCATCTGCTCCCCAGACTTGGCAGGAGCGAACGCAATTTCTGCTTGAGCGCTCGTAAGATCTCTGAGGCGCTCAGCGATATTAAGAATAGTGGTCTCTTTTGAGGTTCCGATGTTAAATGCCCCGACCGTTCGGGTATCAACCGCTCGCCCAACCGCCTCAGCGACATCTTCCACATAGACGAAGTCACGTGTCTGCTTTCCGCTTCCATTTACCGCAATTCCCTTACCGGCAAGGAGACGCTCGCAGAAGATTGCGATGACTCCAGCTTCACCATGAGGGTTTTGGCGAGGACCATAGACATTCGCGAGACGAAGCGAGGTGCTTGTAACGCCCCACGTCCTTCCCCAGAACTCCAAGTATTCCTCACCTACTCTCTTAGAGAGACCATACACGCTCTCTGGTTTAATGGGATGATCCTCCTTGGCCGGGAAGGTAACCTGCTCTCCATACACTGCGCCTCCAGAGGAGAGAAACACAACGTGAGTCCCGGGCTTCGAACGAAGCGCAGCTAAGATGTTTACCAGCCCGGTGACGTTGAGATCGGTATCGAGCGACGGGCGCTCCATGCTCGTTCGCACCGATACTTGTGCGGCGGCATGAACAACGAACTGCGGAGAGAGCTTCTCCACCAGCTCACACGCTTCAACAGACCGAATATCGGCGACGTGGAGTTGGACCCCTTTGGTATGAGCAAGATTAGCCTTTGAACCGCTCGAAAGGTCATCGATGACGTGCACCTCATGACCTCGCGCAATAAGCTTATCAACGATGTGAGATCCGATGAAGCCGGCCCCGCCGGTAACAACAATCTTTGCCATATTCTTTCCGTTCCTTTTACGAGAACTCTCTCGGTGAGAATTCGTACCCCATAACCAAAGCGTCGTCCAATAGGTTTTCTTGTATAGGTCGACCTGGATGGGCCTCGCTCTCTTGCAGAAGGGGGAGAAACCTCGAGGGCTGTAAGGGACACCCGCCTCGGAAGTCGCGGGTCAGAACGTCAGAATCATCATGATAGAAAAAGAATGCGCCCTGAGGGATTCGAACCCCCGACCCTCTGGTTCGAAGCCAGATGCTCTATCCAGCTGAGCTAAAGGCGCATAACAGCGAAGAGATTGGGAGGGTACACCATCAACGTGACCCCCGTAAAGTCATTCGACCCTAAAAGTGGTCTCCCTACCCCCTCTAACCCCCTGTCCCCATACCCAAAAAGCCTGTTTTCCCTTGCAAGCGGACAGGGGTCATACGATCCTAGTACGATATGCTGCCCCGTATCCTACAAAGACTCCTCTCGCTTAGATACCGCGTCCACGTAACTGGGCTGGACACGATCTCCTCTCGTTCCAGCGTTCTTATCATTCCAAATCATCCCGCCGAAATAGACCCAGTTCTCGTATCGATCTTCCTTTGGGATCTTCTCAAGCCGCGTCCGGTCGTTTTGGAGACCATGTACAATCTGCCGCTCCTGAATGCCTTCATGAAAAAGATCCGGGCCATCCCGATGCCGGATATGGAATTCGACTCCGGACCGTATAAACGGAAAAGGATCGGCAGAGCCTTGCATGATGTCGTTACTCGCCTTCAACACGGGGAGAACATCCTCATCTACCCCTCAGGTCGGCTCTCAGTAACGGGCGAGGAACGTTTGGGGGCTGCGTCGGGCATCGCGACGATCCTTAAAGAGTACCCCGACGTGGCGGTGTGTATGATTCGCACTCGAGGTTTGTACGGAAGCATCTTTTCGAAAGCACTTACGGGGGGACGCACACCGGATGTGGCAACAACCCTCAAGCAAGGGATCACCATCCTACTTCAGAATCTCCTTATCTTAGCACCGCGCAGAGAGGTCTCCATTGAGATAGTTTTTAATCCTTCGGACCTGCCGAGAAGCGGGGAGCCCCTCATCCTGAATCGCTTCCTGGAGCGCTTCTACAACACCCCTTCTCCGGAGAAAGCGACCCTTATTCCGTATCACTTCTTTAGCCGCACACCCCCCTCCCTCCCTGAAAAGAGCGCGGGAGAGCTAACCGATGTGGAGATACCCGACAATATCAGAGCCAAGGTGTATGCTCACGTCGCCCGCGTTGGGAGCATAGATGTCACATCCCTCTCACCGGAGACCCTTCTTGGAGACGACCTGGGCCTCGATTCCCTCACCATCGCGGAACTTCTCCTATGGCTCGATCGTGAGTTTGAGGCCCACGACATCGAACTGAGCGAACTCACCACAGTTGGTTCCCTCCTCAAAGCCGCGACTGGGCAGCTCGGCTCGCACGTGTCTCGACATGACTTTGAGGTGCCACCATCATGGAACTCTCACATCGAGAATCGACCAACACCCGTGTTAGCGTCGAGCACGTCAATCGGGCACGCATTCCTTCACCTATGCTCGGTGATGGGGAACCTCCCCGCGATGGGAGACGAGCGTTCCGGAGTTATCACGTGGTCGGAGCTAAAACTCCGTGCGCTCATTCTCGCCAAAAAGTTTTCAGAGCTTCCAGGAACACACGTGGGTCTTTTATTTCCCGCTTCTGTAGGAGGGTCTCTTGCAACGATTGCGGCGATCCTTGGTGGAAAGATCCCCGTCCTCCTCAATTGGACCGCGGGTAAGCGCGCGCTCCTTCACGCGGTCGAATCAACCTCAATTCAAGCTATCGTAACATCGCAATCGTTCCTCGATATCGTCCCTACGGACCTTGATTTTCTTGAGTCTAAGTTTCTCTTTATTGAGGAGCTCCGAAAACAACTGACTCTAAAAGAGAAGATGACCGGCAAGCGACTCGCTCGAGAGTCTGCTCCCCAACTGATCGAGGCCCTTGGTTTACAACGCGTTTCTCCGGACGCTCCCGCAGTAGTGCTCTTCACGAGCGGGTCGGAGGCACTCCCGAAAGGTGTATCTCTTACCCATAGAAACATCCTCTCAAACATCTCCGGAATACTCGACGCGTTTCCGCTTGGGCACGACGAAACTCTTCTAGGATTCCTTCCAACTTTCCACTCATTCGGGCTTACGGTATGCACCATACTTCCGTTAGTCACCGGACTTCGCGTCGCATACCATCCGAACCCAAACGAGAGCCGAAAGATCGCCCGATCGATCGCAAAGTGGAGCGCTACGGTGATGGCGGGCACACCGACCTTCTTGCGCTCAATCCTTAAGGCCGGTGCCCCCGATGACTATGAAACGATTCGCACTCTCATATCGGGCGCGGAGCGAGCGCCTCAAGAGCTTTTTGACACAGCGGCTAGCATCAATCCACGTATTCAAATCCTTGAGGGATACGGCATAACTGAGTGCGCGCCGGTTGTGAGCCTCACCAGACCAGGAGAGCCGAAAGTTGGCGTTGGAAAACCGCTTCTGGGAACCGAGATATCCATCGTTCATCCCGAAACTTTTGAACATATCCCCGAGGGCAGGGACGGACTAATCCTCATAAGCAGTCCGAGCGTGTTTCCCGGTTATATCGACCCAACGTTAAACCCTTTTGTCGAACTCTTCGGCAAGCGATTTTACAATTCTGGTGATATCGGGCGCCTCGAAAACGGCTCCCTTATCATCACAGGTCGCCTCAAACGATTCATTAAGATTGCGGGCGAGATGGTGAGCTTAACAGCCGTGGAGGAGGCTCTCCAGAAACAGATTCAGTCACCAGATGGATCGCCTACCGTGGCGGTTCTCTCAAAGGGAAGCGAGGGGGACTCTCGCCCTCTCCTTATTCTCTTCACATCCGAGAAAGTTACGGTCGACGCGGCGAATACGATCCTCAAAGAGGCGGGGTTTCCGCACCTCATCGCTATCGCGCGCGTACAGACGGTATCCCCCCTACCACTCCTTGGAAGTGGCAAGCTCGATTATCAAGAGCTAAAGAGAACTCTCCATGAACTGGAAGACGCGATGGAAGTTAGAGCGAATCAATAAGCGCTAGAAAGAGCGGCAGGTCTTTTACCTGAAAAGAGAGCGGGGTCGGCCGAGCTTGTCCCGTTTTCATGTCGCACAACCAGATGGCGTTATGCGTTATGAGTGGGAAACCAACCTGCTGAAGCCGCGCATAAAACCCCTCCTCCTCAGGACCTTTAAGCATCGTGTAATAAGAGCCGCTAGGATCCGGTATATACTGGGCATTCTTGAGGATCCTCTCTAGAGTATCCTGGGGCTCTCGTTCGCGATCCCTGTCTAACTCGATAGTAAGGAGTGCTGACGAATCTCTCCGCCTCCTGAGAATCTCTTCAACCTCAGAAAGTATCTCTCCCGCAGCACCGCCCGCGGCTAATCTTCTCTCGAATGCGAGAGCCTCATCGTATCGCAACTTGCTCGCGGGGAGATCACGATTCCTCTCCAACACGACCTTTGCACTATCATCCGTCCTAAAGATCTCTCCTAAAACTCTTCGAACCACCTCATCCATCTCCGCGACCGGCATACCGATGAGCTCGCGTACTCCCTCCGTGATCCAAGTGCTCACCTGCCAAATACTCTCCGCAATCTCCTTTGCCTCACGATGGCGCTGAATCAACGGGGCGATGTTTGAAGGAATCTCTCTTCCTTGAGACCATTCATCAATCATACTGAACACAGAGGCATCCAGTGAGGGGAGTTTCTCCTGACGGTGCCGAAACGACGGTAGACCCAACACCTGAAGGGTATCAACACCTGCCCGGATAGAAGTGAGTTGCTCGTCACTATACGAAGTAGCGACGAGACTCGCCTTGCTCACAAGCATTCGAACGATCTCGTCATCGTATGCATCGAGTGCGCGCCGAACATACGAAAGAATCGCTATCTCAGGGTCTTCTCTAAGACCTACTGGCACCTCGTCATCGACCAGAGAGGGAAATCCCTCCAGCGTAGCCCGTTTCAAGGCGTAAGCGCCAACCAGGCTAGCCATATGCCGGTTGTAGAGCGTGGCCCCCGTTAATAAAAGAGCGTGAGACCCGGGGGATATATTCTCGATAAATATATTTTTCCCAAAGCCGTGGTAGGAATTGAGAAACGCATTCTCTTGCAAAACCTTCAACACAGGAGGAGAGCCGCGCTCAACCGTAATGGCGCGATGAACGGCGGCGCAGGTCATGATATTTCCGAGCGTCTTCTGAAGAGAGCCGCGCTCAAGGAGGAAGAGCAGAGTGTCGACTCGCTTAAGGTCAAGGGAGGCTTCGGGCACGCGAAGAGATTCGAATCGAAAATGTTGAGGTCCGTGTCGACTCGGCTCCATTCGCAGCCCTACTTTTGCTTGAGGTATTCGGCAACCATTCTCCTAGCCTTCTCAAGGAGAGCGGTTTCTCCGAATCCGAATTCGGCGATCGAAAGAACCTGATCATCTACCAGGATCCGAACTTCCAGTCCCTCACGAAAGGGGCGGCGCATAAAGACCGCTTCGAACTCACGTCCATCAACCTCGAAAGTTTTTGACCACACCTCTTCCATTAAGGCGGCCTCTACTCCCACTCAATCGTAGCGGGGGGCTTACTCGAGATATCAAGCACCACACGATTCACTCCCTTTACCTCATTCACGATTCGATTGCTGACTCGACGGAGGAGCGGTTCAGGCAAAAAGGCCCAATCCGCTGTCATGCCATCCTCGGAGTGCACAGCTCTAAGCGCGATGGTCTCCTCATAGGTTCGACCATCTCCCATAACACCAACGCTCTTCACCGGCAGTAATACAGCGAAGCTCTGCCACAGCCCTGCGTACAAACCCTCCGCGCGAACCTCTTCGAGGAAGATGTGGTCCGCTTCTTGTAGGGTCCGTACTCGCTCCGGCGTAATCTCTCCGAGGATACGAACCGCGAGACCTGGTCCTGGAAACGGCTGTCTTTGAAGGATCTCTTGGGGCATGTGAAGCTCTCGACCGAGCACCCGCACCTCATCTTTAAAGAGCTCTCGGAACGGCTCTATGAGCGAGAATTTCAATCGCTCCGGCAATCCACCTACGTTGTGATGGGTCTTAATCGTAGCGGAGGGTCCCCGCACTGAAACGCTCTCTATGACATCGGGATAGAGCGTTCCTTGCACCAAGTGGGTCACCCCTTTTAAAGATTTAGCGTGTTCTTCGAAAACCTCGATAAACACCCGCCCAATTACCTTTCGCTTCTTCTCAGGATCAGACACCCCTTGAAGCTCTCCTAGGAATCGCTCTCGAGCATCGACTAGGGTAACGTTCAGGTCGAGCTCATTAAGCCGTGCCATCACAGACGCAGCCTCGTTCTTTCGCATCAATCCGGTATCGACGAAGAAGCAGTGCAACCTCTCGCCTAAAGCCCGAGCAACGAGCACTGCGGCCACCGTCGAATCAACCCCCCCAGACAGAGCGCATATCGCTTGGGCTGGCGCGGGAACCTGTTCCCCTATCCGCTTCACGCTTTGTTCGATGAAGTTCTCGGGCGTCCAATCAGGCGCGCATTGTGCGCTTCCATACACAAAGTTTTTGAGGAGAGTCTTTCCCTCTGGCGTATGCACCACCTCAGGATGGAATTGCAACGCGAAGATCGGCTTCGTCGCGTGGTGCAAAGCCGCAATCGGAGCTCCACTACTTGAGGCTGCAGAAACGAACCCCGCTGGCAGCTTCTCTACATGATCCCCGTGACTCATCCATACAGCGAGGCGCTCACCCTTCTTCCACGATTCGAAGATCCCGTGAGACGATTCAATAGTAACGGTTGAGGGACCATACTCACGAGCCGCTCCCCTTCCGAGGGACCCGCCGTGATGATGGGCCAGCAGCTGCATTCCGTAGCAGATACCAAGTATCGGAATATTAAGAGAGAGCCACTCGGAGTTAAATACTGGGGCATCGTCGTCCGTGACGCTAGCGGGTCCACCAGAAAGGATAAGCCCCTTGACCTTCGAGAGGTCGACCGACGCTGGATCCGAAGTGCAGGGCTTAACCTCGCTGTAAACGTTAAACTCACGCACGCGGCGGGCTATAAGTTGGGTGTACTGGGAGCCGAAATCGAGGATGAGAATCACAGGTACTCCGTTCGGTTATAAAACTGCGTTTCCGATAAAGGGGCGTCACTTTTGGTGCCCCATCATGCTTTATTACTTTCTCAGGGGGCAAGAACAAAGTACAGCTAATGCACCACGGTATTTAGTGCCGATTACCCCTGTAGGCCGAATTTGCCCATTTTGTCGGATACTATCGATGATTCTAAGACCCTACTCTGTCGCCTCCACCCTGCTCATCTCGATAGTCGCCTCGTTGTCGGCGGTCCGTGTAGCGAACGCGGATTTCATCCTCACGCGAGCCTCCGGCGTTTATCAGCATACCAACGGAACAACCAAGATCATCCTGGGAACGAAAAGCGACGCACAAGGGCTGTTCATCGTCGATGGCCCATCGGTGTCGCCACAGGAATTCAATCTCGAAACGATGTCAGCGGAAGGCTCCCGCCACGTCTTCATAAAGTTTGACGCGCAAGCTCAACCGCCCACGTATTCCGAGATCATCATCAACGATAAACACTACAAGATCTCGGGCAACCTCACGCTCGGAATAGGTCAAAAAACTATCGTCAGTGTTGATAACAACAACCCGTACCTCACCATCGTAACAGACGGCTCTACCCCTGGAGAGGCTCCCTCCATACTCGGTTTTTCAGGCATAAATGAGATCGTCAAAGGAACGGGAGATCTCGCGTTAATCCTCGCGGCGAACCAACTAAACCCCGAGGTGGCGAAGGTTATCCGCCCTTACTTGGTTGACAACGACGAACTTATGCTGAACGGAAAACCGGTAACGACCCCCCTTATCGGGACCTTTATAAAACCGGAAAGCGAGTGTTTGAAACCTAACAGCGTCATCCTGCTCCGCTCGGAAGTGGATAAGCTTAAAGAGACTAAAACCGAAGACGAGCGCATCAAACTTCTCGACCAATTCATCAAGGAATCGAAAAAGGGGTCACGACTTCAGGAGTACCTGGTACTAAAAACGGATGCGAAACAGGTAATCTTGCTCGACATCAAAGAGAAGAACGTACGCGAAATGCGCGCCATGGTACCCATGGCTACGAAACAGAGGATCTGCGTAATTTCTGATATCCCTACCAAATAATCTACGCAGCTCTACGTCGCTGATTGGTGATTCGACTTCGCCTCCGGAAGAGGATCCTAATGTCACAGCCTGGGAACGGGTGCCGCTTTCGCAACGTATTCTTCAAGTACCGTTCGTAATTAAATCTCAGGCGATCGGGATGGTTTACGAAAACGGCGAAGGTTGGCGGATTCGTTGCCGCCTGTGTCGCGTAGAGCAACTTGATAGGAACACCTCGATAGACCGGGGGAGGCTTGGTCAAAAACGCGTCTGTGAAGATCTTATTAACATCCGCCGTTGAGAGACGAATCCTCGACGCCGCATCAACCCTACTCACCTCATCGAACACCGCGAGACATCGCTGCCCTGTCAATGCCGACACAAAGATTACCGGCGCGTACGCCGCAAATTTAAACACTCCGCGAATTGCTTGGCGATAGGCCTCAGCTATACGGGGATCCTTCTCGATAAGGTCCCACTTGTTTACGACGATAACGAGGCTCTTCCCCTTCTCATGCGCCAGACCCACAATCTTTGCGTCCTGCTCGGTCGGAACTCCTTCGGATGCATCGAGAAGGAATACCGCTACATCACTCTGGGCGAGCGAGCGAAGGGTTCGAATATTACTAAATCGCTCAACGGAGTTATCTTTAACGCCTGCCTTCTTACGAAGCCCCGCGGTATCGACGATCTCAAATCGCTGTCCGTTTCGCGTGAGATCGCTTTTTATGCTATCTCGTGTCGTTCCCGCGATTGGAGAAACTATCATTCGATCCTCGCCTAAAAGGCGATTCACAAACGTACTCTTTCCTACGTTCGGTTTTCCGATGATGGCGATGTTAATTGCGCGATCTGGATTCGACTCCTCAATGAGGGTCGACTGCTCCAAAAAGTCCGGAGCCATCTCACCGTCGGGGTCTGCGCTCTCAACTGCATCTCCATCCTCATCGTTACCCGCATCATACTGCTCATCCTCACCATCAGCGAGCTCTTGAACAAGTTCAGACGAACCAACGAGGCTCTCCATCTTGGAGAGAAGCTCCTTGATCCCACGACGATGGGCAGCACTTAAGGGAAGGATCTCCTCAAGCCCCAAACCATACAGCTCAGTAGCCGTAATTGCGGAGGAGGGTTTTTCGCACTTGTTCGCGATGTAGATGGTTGGTTTCTCCATCTGTCGCACGAGATCGACGACCTCACTGTCGAGTGGGTGCAATCCATGCAAGCCGTCAAAAACCACGAGAATAAGATCGCTTTGCTTCATCGCAAGCTGAGTCTGGGCCTTCACAGCCTCATGAAGAACGAGGTCCTCCTCTCCGACAAGCGCGCCGGTATCAACAAGCGCAAAGGGAAAGTCGAATCGAGTTACGACCTCATAGTAACGGTCACGGGTGACTCCCGGCTGGTCTTTAACGACAGCTTTTCGCCGTCCTGCAAGCGCGTTAAAGAGCGTAGACTTTCCGACGTTTGTTCTTCCAACGATACAGACCGTCGGGAGCGCGTGTTGATTAGCCATATTATATCTCCGACGTTTCCGTTACTCGTGTATTCTCACCCTCGGGGTCCGCCGAATCCGACGATACGTGCTCGGGCGCTACAAGAAATTTGCTATCAAGATCATCTCCAGGCTTCAGATGCAGGAGAGCTTCTTCCGCCGCGGCCTGCTGAGAGGCCTTTTTGGTAGGGCCTCTTCCGCGCCCAACGATCTGGCCATCAACCTCAACAAGAGAAACGAAAACGGGTGCATGCTCGGGGCCTTCCACGCATTCAAGACGGTATGTTGGAGCCTCGCTCCCCGTCGCATGGAGCGCCTCTTGCAGCTCCGTCTTTGGATCCCGTGGTGTCACCGTAACGAGACGCTCTCCAAGCAACCTCTCCACGCACTGTCGAGCCACCTCATATCCGCCTTCACGATAGAGCGCTCCCAGCACAGCTTCGAGAACGTCAGCCAAGATAGAGGGTCGATCGGCCCCACCTGAAGCAAGTTCTCCCCTACTCAGCCGAATAAATTTTCCGAGTCCCAGCTCACGGGCGATCTCCGCGAGTGACGTTGTATTAACAAGCGCCGCGCGCATCTTTGAGAGCTCGCCCTCGCGTGCCTCTGGATGTTGGTCGAGAAGGAGGTGCGCTACCGCAAGGTCAAACACGGCATCACCAAGAAACTCCAAACGCTCATAGTCGTTCTTCGCTCCCCGTGCATGAACCGAGCGATGCGTCAACGCGCGCTCAAGCCACGATTTATCGGTGAACGTCCATTGAAGACGCTCTTCTATATCTGGGAAGTGCTCTTGACCGAGCGGCTCTGGAACGGGCCGACGGTTCTTCTTTTCGTCGTCTCCATTCTCGGAGGCGACCTTAAGGATTCCAAATCTCATGTGCAGGCTCCACTACGAAGCCTCACAATCACAAAAGTAGCCCCGAAAAGTCTCTCGAACTGGGCTCTCTTTGGTGATTGAGAGGTAACAAACAACTCCGTAAGTGTACTTTTTCCGGCCTACCTATTCAACCAAACCTAACGTACTAATAACTCATTGGTTTTTAGGTTCTCTCCCCCCTGCACTGGCCAACCCACGCCTGCCGCGCTCTAGCGCGTGGCCGCAGATCCGATCGGTAGCGCCGAACCACCTCACCCCTTCGAGATCCGGCCACCGGCCAGGAGCTCCTCGTTACGAAGGTCGTAGACAACTGCGGCTTGTCCAGGGCTTACTGCCGCCCAGTCGTCGTGCCACAAGAAGTGACAGGTATCCTGATCGACTACCCGCATCGTGGCCCGAACACCGGCGTGCCGAGAACGAACTTGCACAATGACCTCCTGTTCAATCCCCTTTTCTGCCGCTCCCACCCGCTTGATAAGGGTTGGATTCACCCAATGCATCTCGCGCACTATGAACCCCTCCCTCTTAAGCTCTTCCCTCGAGCCGAGGATTACTTGATTACTACTCGGGTCGATATCGACCACATAGAGCGGCTCGGCGAGCCCCCCTATATTGAGCCCCTTGCGCTGCCCTACCGTGAACCGGTGAACGCCCTCGTGCTCTCCTACCTTCGTGCCATCTTTTAGAACGAACTCCCCTTGGGAACGGCGACCACCTATCTTCGTGACGAAGTCTTGGACACTCCCTGCGACGAAGCAGATATCCTGGCTCTCCGGTTTATCTGCGGTCACGAGGCCCGCTTCACGGGCGATCTCTCGAATCTCAGGCTTCGTGTAATCCCCGATCGGAAATAGTGTCTTCTCTAACTCGTCCTGTCGGCATGTGTAGAGAAAGTAGCTCTGATCCTTATCGCGGTCAGAACCACGGAGCAGATGGTATCCGTCGGCACTTTGCCGAATTCGGGCGTAATGTCCGGTCGCTACATGCGAGCACCCGAAACTTAACGCTCGCTCCCTCAGCTCGCGAAATTTAACTTTACTGTTGCAGTCGATACAGGGATTGGGAGTCATCCCCTTCTGATAGGTCTCGACAAATTTGTTGATGACCTCTCGCTCAAAGGTCTTCTCGAAATCGACCACATAATACGGCATATCAAGCATAGCCGCGACGCGACGGGCGTCGCAGAAGTCAGCCGGAGAGCAACACGTGGCACGACTATTCTCCGCGGAGTTCTTTTTATAATCCCACACCTGCATCGATACACCAACGAGCTGCGCGCCGGTCTTTGAGAGAAGATACGCGGCGACAGAGGAGTCAACGCCTCCGGACATGGCGACAACAATTGATGACTGCGCCAGAATCCCTGAATTGTTTTGGGCTGTAGTATCCATCTAAATGCCTCCCTTACGCCGCCTGCGTCACCGCTCTCATTCTCGATACCGCCTTTACAAGGGACTCAACGAGTCGCCTTATATCGCTCTCTTCACTATCGGCTCTGAAACTAACTCGTATCGTGGCTCGAACGTGCTCCTCATCGTATCCCATTGCAAGAAGCACATGCGAGGGTTCAGGTTTGCCTGATGAGCACGCGGAGCCTGACGATATGAGGATGCCCTCAAGATCCATAGCAACCACGAGATCATCAGCACGAACACCACCGATATAGATGTTCGACGTGTTGGGCAGGCGCACTCGATTGAGACCGTGAACAGATACATCAGAGAGCTCCCGAAGGATTGACTCCTCGAAGAGGTCGCGCATTCGAGCCATTCGCTGACGCCGCTCGTCTCCCTCGCGTGCCAAGAGCTTCAGAACCTCCCCAAACACACGGATCCCTAAAACGTTCTCCGTTCCCCCTCGCAGCTTGCCCTCTTGAGGACCACCGAGTATCAACGCAGGAACTTCTAACCCCTTCCGGAGGATGAGCGCACCAACTCCAGCAAGCCCTCCGACCTTATGAGCGGAAACGGTAAGCGCATCAACTCCAAGGTCAGCCATAGAACATGAGATCTTTCCCAAGGCCTGCGCAGCATCCGAATGAACGATCGCCTGGGGAGCGATCGCCTTTACTTCCGCGACGATCTCCGCAATTGGATTTATCGTCCCCACCTCATTGTTAGCGAGCATGATAGAGACGAGCGCCGTGTCTGGTGTAATTGCGGCTCTCACAGCATCAACGGAGACAACACCCTCACGGTCCGGAGCCACAAGGACTACTTTTGCTCCGTGACGCTCGCACTGAGCAAGCGGACCCAGCACGCAGGGGTGCTCAATCTGAGAAGCGACCAAGCGCCCTCCTTGCTTCGCAGCAGCCTGAACCACCATGTTATTCGCCTCGGTAGCACCAGAGGTAAAGACAACCGTATCGTGTTCACCAGCTCCTACCACCTTTCTCAGGATAGCCCGAGCCTCCTCTAGGGCGGCACGCGCTCGCTGGCCGCCACGATGCATAGAGCTCGGGTTTCCGAGGCCCTCAAGGCACGCGGAGATAACCCCGCGAATTTGCTGGTCGGGGGAATACGTAGCGTTGGCATCACAATCCAAAACAGGGCCCAAAAAGCCTCACTTCATTAACTATGCTGGGGGAGTACCGATACTCCTGATGTGGTGAAGTTACAATGGCTACATTAACTACGCAAAGTATCGGGGTTATCGGGACCCAGATCGCTGCTAGTCAGTTCCAGGCAAACCAGGTTAGGGCTACCGAGGTCGCTCAGATTGCGGCTGTCCAGAGACAGAACCATCCAAGCGCCATGAAAAGCTCGACCAAGGCAAGCGAAGACAAGAAGCGGTCAGTGGATCCCGACGCGGTAGAGGGAGCTTTTGCAAGTCAGGAGACAACCGGAGACGGTTCGTCGGCCGCGACGCACAAGCTGAACAAAACGGCGTGAACTACTCCCTACTCTCGATGCAACAGGACATCTCCCCCGCAACATTTTACGCGTTCTAGCGAACGGCTAGCCATGTCATGGCGTTACATCGGTCTTACGTGGATTCTAACCCTCTTCCTGATCCTTCGGTTCTACCCAGAGATTGAGGAGGCCCCTCGATCGACTACAAACGTTCAATTTCAAACCGACGATCCCGAAAGCATCCTTGCAACAGGGGGCAGGCTCCCTCTCGCCTGTTCCGATCACTTCGCCTTAGAGCTCATCTCGGGAGTCTCCACCAACCTTACTTCAGAGCTGCTGAAAAACCGATTCACGTTACGAGCATTGGCCGCAAAGGAGGGTGAACGGTCCGCGTTCCTCTCCGTAAAGGGTGTCGGAGACAAAAAGCGCGATACTCTCGTACGATACATCTCCCTCGTTGCTACGTGCCGCAGGGCGCACGAGTATACTATCTTCATCCCCGCTCCGCATCCCCACCATCCCGTCCGATAGAACACTCTTTATCTTTTCCGCGGTTACGATTTAAGATACGGAACGTTTGGAGAGATACCTATGCGAGTCCTTGCCATAGCCACGACCGTTGATAAACCGGAAGCCCATATCTTTGCGGGACTTGCTCGCGCCGGAGTATCCGTCTCTATCGTCGCAACTCCAACTCCTGAGCACCGCGAACTCCTCACCGCAAACGGAGTCGAGATCATCGACTACTCATTCTCCAATCGTTTCGATATCAAGGGGATGAGACTTATACGACGGGTCGTTCGCGAAAGAGGCATCGACGTGATCTACGCCCTCTCAAATCGAGGACTCTCGTGCAGCATACTCGGATTATTCGATCAAAAGATCCCTCTCGTCGCTTATCGTGGCACCGTTGGGCACCTCAGCTGGTTCGATCCCACCTCTTGGCTTACGTACCTTAATCCGAAGGTCAAAAAGATTATGTGTGTGTCACAAGCGGTACAGCAATATATGCTCGACTTGGGCATATCGAGCGACAAGGCTGTGCACGTATACAAAGGGCACAACATAGCCTGGTATCAAGCCGAGCCCCCTTCTCGTAACTCTCTCACTATTCCTGATGACGCGTTCGTGGTCGGATGCACTGCGGTGATGCGTCCGGTGAAGGGGGTCGACGTCCTCCTTGAATCGATCACGTCGCTCATAAAGGATATGCCGAAGCTCCACTTACTCTTGGTTGGATCCATAAAAGATCCCGTTATAGAGAGACTCATACAAACCTTCCCCGATCCGAGCCGCCTTCACCTAACGGGATATCGTACCGACGCTACGAAATTAGCTCGCCTTTCAGATGTCGTGGTAATGGCTTCAAAAACTCGGGAAGGATTCCCGAAATCTATCATAGAAGCGATGTCTCA